>NZ_CP048816.1 GCF_010977555.1 Caulobacter rhizosphaerae | reverse complement strand
CCCGCCCGTGGCATATACGCCGCACCGCATATCATAAAATTATGCGCCGTAGCGTATAACGCCAAAATATACGCCACCCCGTATATTGACAAAATATACGCCTCGCCGTATTTCTCGCCCCATGGACCTGATCGCTCGCAACGAAGCTCAGTTGGCCGCGTCCTTGCGACGCTACCGGAAGAAGGCCGGCCTGACCCAGGGCGCGCTCGGCGAGGTCGCGCAGCTGCGCCAGTCGACGATCTCCGAGTTGGAGAACGGATCGGGCGCCAAGCTGGAGACCGTGTTCGCCATCCTGAGCGCTCTCAATCTCGAACTGGTGGTGCGACCGCGAAATGTCGGCGGCGAGCCGGCGCTGGAAGATCTCTTCTGATGGCGCGACGGCCACGTTACGACCCGCTGGCGGTCTACATGAACGGCCGGCGCGTGGGCCTGTTGCGCCGCGAGCCCAGCGGCGCGATCGACTTCACCTACGACGGCGACTGGCTTTCCGCGCGTGGCGCGCTGGCCGTCTCCCTGTCCCTGCCGTTGCGCGAGGATCGCTATATCGGCGCGCCGGTCGCGGCGGTCTTCGACAACCTGCTGCCCGACAATGTGGAGATCCGCGCCAGGATCGCGGCCAAGGTCGGTGCGCAAGGCGTGGACCCCTACAGCCTTCTGTCCGCCTTGGGTCGCGACTGCGTCGGCGCGCTCCAGTTCCTGCCCGAGACCGCGCCGGCGCCAGTGGCGGGCCTGGTCGAAGCCGCACCCGTCTCCGAGGCCGACATCGCCAGGATCCTGGCCAATCTGGCCCGCGCCCCCCTGGGTCTGGAGCCGGACGATGACTTTCGCGTCTCCATCGCCGGGGCGCAGGAAAAGACCGCCTTCCTGCGACGCGACGGACAGTGGTCTCGGCCCCTGGGCGCGACCCCGACCACCCACATCTTCAAGCCGCAGATCGGCCAGCTGCCCAACGGCCTGGACCTCTCGAACAGCGTCGAGAACGAATATCTGTGCCTGACCCTGACGGCGGCCTGGGGGCTGCCCAGCGCCGGGGTCTCCATGGCTCGGTTCGAGGACCGGTCGGTGCTGATCGTCGATCGGTTTGATCGCTTCGAGGCGCGCGATGGCCGGCTGCTGCGACGCCCGCAGGAAGACTTTTGCCAGGCGCTGTCGACGCCGTGGGTGGGCAAGTACGAGGCCGACGGCGGACCCGGCATCCTGCGGGGCCTTGATCTCCTGGCGGCGAGCGACGAGCCGACCCTGGACCGGTTGATGTTCCTGCGCGCGCAGATCGTCTTCTGGCTGCTGGGCGCGACCGACGGCCACGCCAAGAACTTCAGCGTCTTCCTGCAGCCGGGCGGCGGCTTCAGGATGACCCCCCTCTACGACGTGCTGTCGGCCGAACCCAGCCACGCCGCGCGCCAGATCGAGCGCAAGCAGATGAAGCTGGCCATGGCCGTCGGCGACAAGCGCCACTATCGCATGGCCGACGTCGCCCCGCGCCACTTCGTCCAGACCGGCGTCGCCGCCGGCGTGGCCGCCCAGGCGGTGCGATCGCTGCTGGCCCAGCTCGCCCAGGACGGCCCGCCCGCTCTGGACCAGGTGCTGGCCCAGTTGCCCGAGGGTTTCCCCGAACGGGTCAGCGGCCCGATCGCGCAGGCCGCCCACGCGCGTCTGGGCCAGATCGCCCGCTTCCTCGACGCGGGCCCCGCTGGCGATTGACGTTCGCTCGCGAGAGCCCGGCCGCCTGGTCGGGCCGCTGAACGTCCGGGGCGCCAGCCACGCGGACCGTGTCATGGGGCGAAACATCATCGCGCCGTGCGTCTCAGAGGCGATTTTCCGCCGGGCGCCGGGGGCTCGTGCCGCGCCTTAAGGCCAAACAGGCTGGGCAGGAGCTTCAGGGCGCCGCCCCGCTCACGCTCGCACATCGCCCGCAGATAGCCGCCGGCCGAGCTGCGGATCTCCCCGTCCTTCCATCGCGCTAGCACCGTGGCCAGCGCGATGGCGGCCCGATTGCGGCCCATGGCGTCGCGGGCTTCACGCACCGCCGACAGGTTGACGCCCATCAGGGGCGCGGCCCGGCCCACGGCGTCGACCAGATCCTCCCACTGCGCCGTGGCCGGGTCCTCCAGGAAATCGCCCAGTTCGGGCACGGCTTCCAGCACCAGCGACAGTGGGATGGCTTCCTCGCTGATCGCCGCCTCCACCAGCGACAGCTCCGCTTCCACCGCGGGACGGGACGGTCGCGCCGAGGGCTCGACTACTTTCTTTCGAGGAGAAGAATACGTTGCTCCTGCGGATCTAGGTTCGGTTGTAGGTTCTTTCTGGGCTCGGATTTCAGCGCCCTTGGGCTCTGATTGACTATTCTGACGAGCCTTCACCCAGGCCACGTCCACCGCCGCCATCAGCGCCGAGAACGTCTGATGCAGCGCCTCGAGCTCGGCGAGGCTGGGGGTGCGCGGCAGGCGGCCCAGCGCCAGGTCGACGGCCCCGTTCCAGTCGTAGCCTTCAAAGCCGCGATAAAGCGCGTCGGCGCACACGGTGCGGATCTCGCGGCGAACCTCGCCCAGCTTGCGCATCAGGGCCCGCCGCTGGGCCTGTTCCAGCCCGCGCGCGGCGGCCAGGTCGGCGAACTCGTCCCACCGAACCGCCAGCGGCGCCAGATCGAAGCCGAACGCCTCGATGATGAAGCCGCGCTCGTCGCGATAGCCCCAGCGCTTGCCGTTGCCGCTGTCGCGCATATGCACCAGGCCCGCGCGCACGGCTTCCCGAATCAGGCCTTGGACGACGGTCCGCGAGCGCTGCAGCTCCTCGCACAGCATGTCGTTCGAAGGCCACGCCACCGGGTGGGTCTTGCCCGTCCAGTCCTGTTCGGCGGTAACGCGCACCAGCGCGCGGATCAGGCGCACGACGCCGTCGCCGAGCCCCAGGCGGGGCGCGGCGCGCTCGAAACGATCAAGCAGCATGGCCTTGGAGATCGCCTCCGGAAGGCCTCGATAGGTGTCGGCAAGCCGCGCGGCCGCCCATTGGGCGTCCGCCAGACGGCGCACGTCTCCCATCCCGTTCGAGACGGTCTGCATCTTCTGCTCCTCCTCAAGAGGCCGCAGGCGCACAGGTTCCCGTCGCGCGAACGCGCGTTTTTGGATTGCAGCGATGTGGGTGATTCGTTAGAAAGAGCAGGACTTTGAGTGCTCGGTCGGGGTTGGCGCCCCGTCTAGCGAATGACCTGGATGAACCCGGCGCGTTCCAGCGTGCCGGGTTTTTCTATGCGCTCACGGCATGGTTCCTTTCCGGTTCGCCCCCGTCGAAATACTCCCGCAGCAACACCGCCAGGGCATCGTTTCGATTGGTGAGACCGCGCGCCTTCTTGAGCCTGTCGAGCCGTGCGACGAGGTCGCTGGGCACGAGGGCGTTGAGCTGACTTTTCCCAGAAGCGCGGGCGTTGGCGCGCAGGCGCTTCTGGTATTGCGCGTTGTATTCAAGGTCGCGTGCGGTCGTCATGGCGCGGCCGATAAGATCGCGATTCCGCAGGAACAACTAATAAAGGTAAGCAGGCGAACACCGTTCGGCAGCGAATAAACCCCTTGAAGATCAGGGGAATCGCCCGATGCGCGCGTTCGTGCTCGGCTCATCGGCCCGCCTCCGTTTCGGGCGGCAGGATCAGATCCTTGTCGACCATGACCCGAACCGGATAGCCGGGCCTGATCGTCAAGGTCGGGGCGCGCTGGAGGTCGCGCTCGACCAGGCGCTGCCCCGTCTGGCTGGCCTGCCCGGCCACGCCGCCGGCCGCGTCCTGCAGCACCAGGTTGTCGCTCCCGCGCGCCTGGCTGTTCTGGGCGGCCGAGGCGCCGATCGCGATCAGGGTCGACAGGCCGATCGCCCGGGCCAGGCGCGGGATGTGGGCGTCGACCCGATCCGACAGGCCCGCCGCGCCCGTGGCGTCCGCACCCGTCATGCCGCCCAGTTCCACCGAGCGGCCGCTGGGAAAGATCAGGCGCGTCCAGACCACCAGCACGCGCTCCTGGCCGTAGCCGACCTGGCTGTCGTACTTGCCCACCAGCCTCGCGCCCTGGGGAATGAGAACGATCCTTCCGGTGCGGTGATCGAACACCGGCTCGGTGACCTGGGCGATCGCCATGCCTGGCAGGTCGGAGTTGAGACCGGTGACCATGGCCGCGGCGATAATGCTGCCGGCCTTGAGCTCGTAGGGCGACAGCGGCGGCTGGGGTATGGCGGGCGCATAGGTCGCCCCCGGCGCGCCGGCCCGGGCGATGAACGCCTCCCTGGGATTGACGGCGGAATCCGCGGCCGCCGCACCCGTCGCCGCCGGGCCCGCCCATGACGCCGGCGACGGCGTCGTCGGCGTGGAGGCGGTCGCCTCGCCGGCCGCCCCCGGCGCCCCGCCGAAGAACGGCCCGGCTTTCTGGGCGGCCGCCTGCTCGTCCAGGCGCCGCTGGCGCGCCGGATCGACAGAGGCGGTCGCGCCCGACGGGACTTGCGCCGCGCCCGTCCCCGGCGCGCCCGGCCCCGTCTGGCCCGGCGGAACGGCCAACGTATTGGGCCGCGGACCCAGTTCGCTGTAGGAGGCCGGCAAGCGATCGTCGATCGGCGCCGGCGCCGCCGGATCGGCCTCGGCCGACGGCTCGGCCGTGGCCTTGCGGGCGGTGTGGCCGCCGCCGAAGGCGATCAGGAACCCAAGCCCCACGAGCAAGAGCACGACAAGCACGGCCGCGCCGATCACCACGGGCCGGTAACGGGCGATCGGCCGTCGGGGCGCCTCCAGAACAGATCGAGCCGGGGCCTTGGCGCCGGCGGCGGCGCTCCTGGAGAGCGGCTCGTCGGAACCCGGGTTCAACGGCCGGCTCCGGCGCGGGTGATCCGCACGATGTCCTGCCGCCGCTGGCTCAGACGCAGCTCGGCCCGGTCAAGCAGGCGGTCCACCACGTAGTAGACGCCGGCCTGGCGATAGTTGACGAGCTCGGCCCGGTCCTTGTCGCCCAGCAGGAAGAGCGGCGGGGCCGGCTTCGTCGCCAGGTCGGCGGGGAACTCGATATAGGTCTTGGCCCCATCGTCGAAAACGCGCACCGGCGTCCAGGGGGGACCGTGACGGCCGCGCGCCTCGATCGCGTAGCGGAAATTCAGGCGCTCGACCGCCACATCGGGCGCGACCTGAGCCCCGGTCTCGCGCTCGGCGGCCGCCGATAGGCGGGCGCGCTCATCGGCCTGCGCCTGGGCCTGGTCCTGCGGATAGTTCCAGCCCAGCATGCTGGTGTAGGCGCTGGAGGCCGTCGACACCGCATCGATCAGATAGGTCCGCTGGTCGGTCGTCAGCACGATGTTGGTGCGCAGATCGGCCCGGATCGGCTTGACCAGGATCACGACCTGGGCGCCTTCGCCCGACCCCGCCAGGGTCTGGCCCAGCACCCAGCGCACGGTGTCTCCGGCGGCCTTGGCGATCAGCTTCTCGCCGGGCTTGAGCGTGATGGTGGTCAGGAACCGCGGGCTGGTGTGGACGGTGTAAAGCCGGCCCGGCTCGAAGTCGTAATAGAGCGCCGCATTGACGTAGGCGCCGGGCGTTGGCCAGTCGCGGGCCGAGGCGTTGGCCGCGGCGATGGTCAGGAGCGGCCCGCTGGTCGTGCGCGGACGTCGCGCGACGGCGCGGCGGCGCGGCGCAGGCGCCCTGATCGCCACGGCGGGGGCGTCGGTGAGAGGCTGGGCTTGCCGGGCCGCCGGGATCGGCGGCGCCGGCCGAGCGCTTGGGAGCCGCGAGGTCAAAGGCCGGGCGACCGTCGGCGGGGCGGCTCCAGGCTCGGACGCCGCCGGCGCGCTGGCCGCCGCCAGCATCGCGGCCGCCAAGCCCAGGACCGCCAGGCCGGGGGACGCCAAGCCAGGGGCGCGCGCGCCTGGAACCGCCCGTGCGGGCGCGGGCGGATGCGTTGGGGGCCAGATCATAGGTCGCGGCTCCATTGGAAGGCGGAGATGAACACCCCCAGGGGGTTGGCCCGCAGTTGGGCCTCGTCGCGCGGCGGTTTGCGGCTGACGGTGAACAGTCCCGTCCAGCGCTGCGGCGGCAGGGCCACGCCCTGGTCGTAGAGCGTCTCGCGCCACTGGACCTGGTAGGTGGTGGGGCTGCGAGCCAGCACCGACACGATCTCCACCGTGGCGGCCTCCTGGCCCACACGGGCGAACGGATCGTGCTCACGGGCGTACTGGCTCAAGCCGGCCTTGGCGTCGGCCGACACGAAGGCGTAGGCCCGCACCCAGTTTTGACGGAGGACGACGGGGTCGGTGCTCTTGGCGCGGACCAGCTGCACGAAATCGGCCACGAAGTAGCCGATTTCGGCCTGGGTCGGCGCATAGACCCGATCGGCCGCCTCGATGCGGCCGGGCCGCCCGTACCGGTCGACGGGCACCACATAGGTGGCGATGCGCGTGTCCTGGCGCTCGTAGATGTAGGCCCCGAGCGACAGGGCGGCCAGGCTCGCGCACGCAAAGGCCATCAGCCGCCAGTTGCGGGCTTGGACGAGCTTGGCCCCGTCGCGGTCGTCGTGGACCTGGCCGGCCCGATGATAGGGGGTCTCGACGGGCGTGGAGTCGCCGTAGCGTTCCTGGACGCGTTTGAAGGCAGTGGACATGGGCGGATCTCCGTCTGCTAGGCGTCGTCGGACGGGGGATGGATCGGGGGCATGCCGATGGGCGGGCCGCTGTCGTCCTCGCGCCAGGGGAAGGCTCCGGGGGCGGCCTTGCCGCCGCCGGTCGCTGGCGACCGCCCAGGCGGCGACGGCGAAGAAGACGGGGAGGGCGGCGACGCCGGGTCCGGCCGGGCCGCCGGATCGCCGACCGGCTCGGCCGGTTCCGAGGGCGCGAGCGGCTCGGACGGCGGCGCGGAAAACCAGGTGCGGGCGCGCGAAACCACCGTCTGGGGCGAAGGCCCCGCGGGCGAGGCGGGCCGCGGACCGCCGCCGCCGGGGCCTGGTCCGGCCCCTCCCGATCCGGCTCCGCCGCTCGGGCCACGCCCCGGACCAGCGCCGCGAAGGCCCGCCGCGCCCCTCGCCGCGGCCGCGCCCGCGCCCGCCGCCATGCCCCCGGCGGCCCAGCGGCCGGCCAGGGCCAATCCCCCCGCCGTCGCCGCTAGGCTCACCACGCTGGAGGCGGCCGACCCGGCGCTCAGCTGCGGGCTGCCGGTGATCTGGGCGGCGGCCACGGCGGGGATCTTCAGGGCCAGCATCAGGAAGACGATCGCCGCCACCAGGAGCCCGCAGCTTTCCTGCCAGGTCGGCTCGGGCGAGACGATGTAATTGGTGAACAGGGACTCGCCGATGGACACCACCAGGGCCAGGGCCATCAGCTTGACCCCGACGGCCGGCACGTAGGCGATGGCCCGCTCGGCCAGGAAGGCGGTCTGGGTCAGGATGCCGAACGGCACCATCACGAACGAGATCAGGGTCACCGCGTAGAACTCGATGACCGTGACCACCACCTCCACGCCCAGCAGCACGAAGGCCAGCAGCACGCCGATGATGACGATGGCCGTGACCAGAATGGTGTCGATGTGGGTGAAAAAGCCCACGCCCATGCCTTCGCTGGCCAGCCGGCCGATGTATTTCAGGAGCTCGAAGACGACATCCAGCCCGTCCCAGACGATCTTGGAGGGCGCGTTGAGCAGATCCCCGACGCTCAGGCCCCCGCCGCCGGCCTTCAACCCCAGGGCCACGAAGCCCCTGATCACCGTCAGGGTCAGGGCGTGCCAGCTGGCGATCAGCCAGGCGAAAAAGCCAAAGAGCAGCAGCTTGCGGATCAGGGCTGCCGGCACGTTCTGGTTCTCGTCGATCGCCCACAGCAGCGCCGAAAGCCCCAGGCTGATGACGATCAGGGCCGCGAAGGTCGACTGCACGTCGCCATGGATCAGGCCAAACCCCGCCCCGATCTTGGTGGTGTATTGGGCGATGAACTCGTCCAGCGCGGCGGGGGAAGCGGTCTGCATCGCGCGGGCCTATCGAAGCGGATCGCGTTGGGTGAAGCGCCCGGGCTTGCGCTGGATATAGGCCACCGAGCACGGATCCTTGGTGTCGCGGATGTCGGGATCGGGGCATCGGAGGGGCGTGGCGCCGGCGGTCTTGACGGGCGAGGGGGGCGGTCCGGCGGGCGTCTTCTGTCCGCAGGCCGAAAGGCTCAGCAGCAGCGCGGCGCTTGACGCGGCGGCGAGGGCGGCGCGAGGGATGGTCACGGCAGGACGTCTCCGGAAAAGCGAGGCGCGCTGCGGGTCACCGCCGAATTGCGGCTCCGGTCGGCCTCGCCCTTAGTGACGAGGCCGCGCCGCTCGGCCTCCCAAGTTTGCGCCTGGCGCGCCTGGGTGATGATCAACGCCTGCAACTGGGTCAGTTGGGTCGACAGCGCCGCCAGCAACTGGTTGGTGGCCTGGACGGCGGCGGTCTGGCCCGCGGCGGCCTGCGAGGCGCTGACCGCCGAGACCACGGCCTGGCCGGTCGCGTCCTGGGCCTGGACGATCTGGTTTTGCACCTGCATGGCCTCCTGCAGGGTCTGGCGGCTGGACTGGCTCCAGGCCGCCAGGCGCTGGGCCAGGTCCTGGGCCGACAGGCCCGAGAGGTCGTTCGGATAGAGATCGGCGAAGCCCTGGCTGACACTGGCGGCCTGGTAGCCCAGGCCCTGGGCCTGCCGCAGCAGGGCGGTGGCCTGGCCGGCGATGTCGCGAAGCGGCCCGGTGACGTCCACCCCCAGGCTCTGCAGCATCCGCGTCTGCTGGGCCAACTGGCTCTGCAGGGCCTGGACCTGCGCCAGGCCCTGCTGCACCTGCTTGATCGCCTGGGCCACGGCGGCCGGGTCATAGACGGTCATCTGGGCGCGGGCGGCGCTGGCCCCGCCCGCGACGGCCGTGGCCGTGACCCAGGACAGGCTCCTCACCAGGAGGCGGCGGCGGTCGAGCGCAATCATGGGGCCTCCAGGGGCGAGGACATGGACAGCGGATCTGGATCGGCGTCGGCGGCCAGGCGAATGATGACCGCCGTCAGCCGCCGATGGGCGAGGAAGGCCGCCAGCGTCAGGGCCACGCCGATCGCCAGCAGCGTCGGACTGCGCAGGGCCGGGGCCAGAACCATGGTGATCACCAAACCCGGGGTCAGGGAGAGGACGAAGGCCAGGCGCGCCCATCGCCGTCCGGCGCGCGACAGCGTCGGCGCGCCGGCCTCCGGGATGTCGGCCTCTGCGGCGGGGAGGCCGGCGTGATCAGGCCGCATGCCGGGCCTCCTCGAGGAAATCGCCGACCTCGCCCAGGCCCCGGGCGCGATAGAAGGCCGCCGCGAAGCCCTCGACGCCATGTTCGCGCAGGAGGCGGCTGATCATCGCCTGGTCGGCCGCGCCCGACGCGCCGGCGGCGGCCAGGGCCACGGGTCCCAAGCCCAGCTCGAACAGCCGGTTGCCGGCCGGGCTCTGGTAGTAGTACTCGCGCTTGGGCGCGGCCCCGGCGATGATCTCGATCTGCTGGTCGTTGAGCCCAAAACCGCCATAGGCCTTGGCCAGCAGGGGCGCGCGCGCCTCGGGATTGGGCAGGAAGATCCGGGTCGGGCAGCCCTCCATCAGCGCCGCGGCGATCGGGCTGCCCGAGATGCTCGACAGGCTGAGCGTGCTGAACACCACGCAGACATTGAGCTTGCGCACCGTCCAAAGCCATTCGCGGATCTTCAGGGCGAAGGCCGTCGATTCTAGGAAGCGCCAGGCCTCGTCCAGGACGATCAGGGTCGGCCGGCCGTCGAAGCCCCGCTCCAGGACATGGAAAAGATAGGTCAGCACCGGCCCCAGGGCCGCGGGACTCTCCATCAGCGCCCCCAGCTCAAAGGCTTGCCAGGCCCGGGCGGTCAGCCGTTCCTCGGCCGCGTCCAGCAAATGGCCGTGCGGCCCCTCCAGGGTGAACGGTTTGAGCGCGGCCTTGACGTCGAGGTCCTGGACGGTGGCGGCCAGGACGGTGAGGGTGCGCTGCTCGGCCGGACCGGCCGCCAGGTTGACCAGGGCCTTCCAAAGCTCGTCCTTGACCGCCGGCGTGGTCTCCACGCCCGAGGCGGCCAGCAGGTCCAGGAGCCAGTCCTGGGCCCAGACACGCTCGTCGGACCGATCGATCCGCGCCAACGGCTGGAAAGCCAAGCCGTCGTTCCACGGCCCCAGATCATAGAAGCCCCCGCCGACCAGGAGCGTGGCCGCGCGGCTGCTGCGGCCCTTGTCGAAGATCACCACCCGGGCGTGGGGATAGCGCCGCCATTGCAGGGCCAGCATGTTGAGCAGCACCGACTTGCCCGCGCCGGTCGGCCCAACCACGAAGGCGTGGCCGACATCACCCTGGTGCAGGTCCAGCCGGAACGGGGTGGTGGCGTCGGTGCGCCCATGGATCAGCGGCGGCTGGGCGCCGCTCGCGCCCTGCTTGGCGCATTCGGCGCTGAGGTGGCCGTTGATCCTCGGGCCTGGCCAGATCGCCGAAACCGGCAAGAGGTCGCAGAGATTGAGCGAGGAGACCATCGGCCGGCGCACGTCGGCATAGGCCTGGCCAGGCAGGCTGCCGAGCCAGGCCTCCACGGCGTTGAGGTCCTCGGCCTTGGTGACGAAGCCGGCGCGGTTGATCACCCCCTCGACCAGGCGGACCTTGGCCGCCAGACGGTCCGGATCCGGATCGGTCAGCGTCAGGGTCGGCGTGAAATAGCCCATCGAGGCGGCGTCCCCGCCCAGGATCATCAGGGCCGCGTCGGCGTCATGGGTCTTTTGCAGGGCGTCGGGATCCTCCAGCAGCGAAGGTTCGTGGGTGATGGCTTCCTTGAGGACGGCCAGCAGGCCCTTGCGCTTGGAGAACCAGCGCTTGCGCAAGGTGGTCACCGCGCGCCGAGCGTCTTCCTTGTCGAGGGGCAGGAACCGCGAGACCCAACGATAGGCCAGGCCCAGGCTGTTGAGCTGGTCGAGGATCCCCGGCCAGCTGGCGGACGGATAGGCGCGGACCGAGACGGTGCGCAGGTAGTGACCGCCCAGGCGCGGATGCAGCCCGCCCAGAAAATCGTCGTCGGTGAGGACCGCGTCCAGATAGGCGGGCGGCTCAGGGACCGCGACGCGGTGAGCCTTGGTCGAGACGCAGGCGTGCAGATACGTAAGGGTCTGCTCGTCGTCGAGCGCGCGGACCAGCGGGAAGACGCCCGACAGGATGTCGGCGATCCCCGCCACCGTGGCCAGGAACTCCTCCAGCGCCTGACGATAGAGCGCCCCGGCCCCGCGCCCCTGGGGCAGGTTCTCCACCAGAAGCGCCTCGGCCCGACCGATGGCGTCTTGCGGCGGCAGGTAGGTGAAGGTGGCGAAGTAGCGGCTCTCGAAATGAACGGCCTCGGCCTCGAACGCCGCGCGACGTTCCTCGTCGATCAGGTGACTGACCGGATCGGGAAAGCGGCCGGACGGATAGGACTGCGAGGCCGAGCGGACGGCCTCCACATGCAGGCACCAGCGCGAGCCGAGGCGTCGCAGGGCGTTGTTGAGCTGGGCCCGCGCCGCCATCAGCCCGGCCGAGGTGGCGCTGGCCAGGTCCGGTCCACGAAACTCCAGCGTCCGCTGGAACGACCCGTCCTTGTTGAGAACCACGCCCGGCGCGATCAGCAGGGCCCAGGGCAGGTGATCGCAAAGACGCGAGGCGCGCGTGCGGTACTCGTTGAGAAACAGCATGGCCTAGCCGTCCAGGTGGCCAGGCTGGCGCAGGTGCCGGCGCAGGATGTCGAAGACGTACGGATCGCGCTTGGCCATCCACAGCGCCCCGCCGTAGAGCAGGGCTCCGAGCGGTAGGCCGATCCAGGGCGTCTGCAGGCCCAGGCTCAGCAGCGCCGTCAGGGTGCCGATCAGCACCGCGGCCATGCGCGGCACGCCCGCCAGGGTCACCGGCTCCGACAGCGCGCCGGGCAGATCGATCTCGAAGCCCTCGACGCCGGCCATCAAAAGCCCGCCCCGCCGGTAAAGCCCAAGAAGCCCAGGAAGAAGGTCGAGGCGGAAAACGCGATGCATAGGGCGAACATCACCTGCATGCCCTTGCGCACCCAGGACCCGCCCTCGGAAATGGCCACGCCAAGACCGGTGACGGCGATGGCGATCACCCCGATGGCCTTGGCCACAGGGCCGGTGATGGAGTCGGCGATCGAGGTCAGCCAACCGTCCCAGGGCATGCCGCCCCCCGTGCCGCCCGCCAGGGCCGGACCCGCGGCCAAGCTGGCCAGCAGGCCCAGGGCAAGCCCCCAGCGCAGCGTCCTGGCGCGCCTGGCCGGACCGTCAGGTGATCTTGAACCTCTCGCCATCGCCGTCTCCCAGTTGCGTTCGGGGGACGGTGGCAAGCCGGCGGTAAGGCCACAATTCCGAGGAAATGCGGGCCAGACCTCTGCCGGTGGACGCCTCCAACGGTAGAAACTCGTTGCTGAAGCTTGCAGAGCGATTCCAGCGATCCGCGTTCCTCAACGTAAGACGGGCCGATGCGCCGTGCTTCGCCGAGCTACCCCAGCCGCAGGCAGCCGCCGATGGCTCATGGGCCGTCGCCGATCGCGATGGAGCGTCTAGTGGTCCGCGCCGCCAAGCCGACCCAGAAGCGTCCCGGCGCGCGATCTGCAGCTGGCTCGCTGGAACCGCTCGCCATGCACGCCTACCCCGGGGGCGCACACTCCGACCCTGAGCCCAACGAAAACGGCGGCGACGGCGATTCGACCGCGGGAATTTCTCCCCGCCGCACGGCGATCGAGACGGCCTGCATGCGATTACGGGCGCCCAATCGCTTGTAGGCGTCCGACAAATACTGGTTCACCGTTCGGTAGGACAAGCCCAGGACGAACGCGATCTCGACGGCGGTGTGACCCTCACGCGCCAGCATCAGGCACTGGCGTAGGCGTGGCGATAAGAGATTGCTCAAGAACTCGACTCCTGGCTGGTGTAAAAACCAGCCGGCGCTACGCTTCGTCTACAGCACTCAAGGCACAGGCCGTTCTCAAGCGGCGAACACTCCGGAGGCCGGATCCTCTTCGGAACGCCGGCGACATCATCTCTCAGACCTGATCATTCATGGTCTTCAGGCGGTGGCCCCTCTCCTTGGCCTCCGGGCGCGGGGACCGACGCGGGTGCGACGCGGTCGTGGCGAAACATCGGCGACGACGCCAGGACGAGGGGGACCGCGCCCCAGGCGATCGCCGCCACCGTTCCGTAACTCCACAGCGCCAGGACGGTCAGGTACCCGGCCGCGCCGAGCCTCCCGTGAGCCGCGACAAAGGCCAGGTGTGCGCCGACGGTCAGAACCTGAAAGGCGGCGGCGACGATCGGCCAGCCCTTGCTCGATCGCAAGACCACCCCGACGGCGAGGGCCAGCACGATGGCGTCGATGGCGATGACCAGTCCTTGGGGTCCCACCCAAGGGCGCTCTTCCACCGCCAGCGACGCCATGCAGGCGGCCATGTAGGCGGCGCCCAACACCTTTTCCTCCCAGCCTCCGCGCAGCAGCGCCGCCATGCAGATGATGATCATGGCGATCGCAAAGAGCAGGGGAGACCAGGGGAACACGCCTTGTGCGCTTAGGCCGCGACCTCGAGCGCCCCGGATGGCGCAACGGTTTCGGGCTTATGCAAGACGCCGGCGGCGAAGGTTTCAAACCCGTACTCGTCGCGCAGCGAAGCCAGCCCATCATGCGTGTCCAGCACGCTGCGGCGCGCCCGCTCCAGGGCCGCCAGGGCCTCGGCGGCGCCGCCGATCACCCGCTGACCGGCAATGGCGGGCAACCGGTTGGTGATGCGCGCCTCGCACATGGAGGCGATGAGCTTCGCGGTCTCGCCAAGGGTATGGTCGATGGCGTCCTCAGCCGAAAACAACTGTTTGGCGACGCGAGCTCCGGTCAGGTTCTGCATGGACTTACTCTTTTACTTGGCCTGGGAGGCCTCTGGTTGGTTGCCATGATCGCGCAGCATGCGATCGAACACCTGGTTTAGTCCGTAACCGACGGCGATGGCGCCGAAGGTGACCAAGCTTAGAACCATGGCGGCGATCGCAACGGCGACCAGTCGCCGGGCCGGTGATCCCAAATCCCAAGACAGGCGGCGCGCCGCTTTGGCCCGCCTCTCGACCGCCGACCCGTTCACCCCCGTGGGGGCCAACGCGCCGTCAGCTGCCGGTATGGGATGGCGATGACCGTCACCGGAGACCACGCCAGCTGGCCTCGCAGGCTCGGAGGGAGCCATTGGCGATGATCCAAAGTCGAGATCATCTCGATTCGATGGCCGCGCGTCGCGCGCGGCGATGTAGGCGATCACCGCATCCTTGCGGCCGGCCACCTCGAGCTTTCTGATGATGCTCTGCATGAAGGTGTCGACCGAGGCGGGCCGGATCCCCAGCAAGGGTCCGATTTGCTTTGACGTCAGGTGTCGTGCGGCCAGTTCAAGGATCTGACGTTCCCGCTCGGTGAGACGCTCAATCATGCCCGCCGCGAGACCTACGCCAAGTTTCCACAACCATAGGTCTCTTTTGTCGTATGCCCCACGCGTGATCAAGGGCCGTTTCGGCTCGACTCCTGCGTCGTCACTCGCGTCGGTCCGGCGACCTGCCATGCCGGGGCCGGTCAAGACGGACCCAAGCCACCCGGCGCCCGGCGTCCGCCGCTACGACCTCGCCGCGCCTGGGCGCCGACGATGAACCGAGACGAAACCGCTCCCACCTTCAGGCGCAGCCGGGTGGTCGCGCCCCGGCCTTGCCGGCTGTAGCTCACCTCGGTCGCCGCGCTCACCTCGCCCGTGTGGGGATTCCAGATCTGCGGCCGGATCAGATGGCCGCGCAGTTCCACCATGGCGTCGATCGGCGTGTCGCTGGAATTGCCGAAGAAATAGAGGTCCTTGCCTTCCTTCTGGCGATGGATGTAGCCGAAGACGCCATTGCCTGTGCGCGGCGTGGGGTTGCCCTCGACCGCCACGTCGGGCGCCAGACCGACACGGTCGAGCACCTCGGAAAGCGCCGCCGGGCTCGGCTTGCGGATGAAGACCGCCTTGCCGCCGCGCCGGTTGGCGTGGATCGCGCTGGTCCCGTCGGGCATGGGCGCGGCCGGGTCGATGCCGAACAGGGCGCTGACCAAGGCGCGCACCTCCGCGTCGCGCCCAAATTCCGCGGACTTGGACGGCAGCAGCGAGGTTGCGATCACCACCCCGCCCGCATCGTAGAACGCCTTGATCTTGGCCAGGGCGGCCACCGACAGGACCTCGCCGCCCGGCAGGATCACGGCCTTGTAGGTCTCGCGATTGATCCTGTTGTCGAGGATCAAGGCCCGTGAAGCGATCTTCAGCTTGGCGCTCTTCAGATCATCGGGGTGGATGAAGGTGAAGTCGCGATGGAGGTCGTCGACCAGCATCCCACCGACCGCCTGGTAGTCGGTGTCATCGGAGACATAATCGCCATGCGGCAGCTTGGGCCCGTTGCCGGGGGCCTCGAAGGCGTAGAAGGCCTGAAGCGACTCGATCGGATAGAGGATGGCGATGTCGGCGACATGGCGTCCCCCCTGCAGCAGCATCGAGCTTCGGCCGGCCCAGTTGGCGAAATCCTTGGGGCCGCCGATCGCGCCGTGGGTCAGGAACGGCGTGACCACGAAACGGTTGGCGCCGCGCACATAGAGCTCGATCAGGCGGCGATAGCCCATGGTCGTGCCCGAGGCGCTGAAGACCTCGACCGCCGTCACCGGCAGGTCGCGGGCCGAGGAGACCGAGCTGATCAGCTTGTAGCCGTCGCGTCCGAAGCCAAAGCCGAAGATGGCGTCGGCCAGCGGCACGTCGGTATGGGCGAAGAACTTGAAGGGGTCGCCGTTCATGTCGGTGGGCTGCAGGTCATAGTTGCCCGGCGGGTGGCCCATGGCCTCCAGGCCGTGCTTGCGATCCCACGCCGCCACCCTCTTGGGCACGCCTTCGCCGAGCAATTCAGCGCGCGCCTTGAAGAAGCCCACGCGGGCGGCCTGGGTGTCGGGGCCGATATCGCCCCAGAGCGCGCCATAATAGGGCTGGGGATCGCGACCGGTGATCGCCTTGAAGCGCGCGCCGATGCCGGCCGACCAGGTGTTCTCGAACGAATAGACGCCCACGTCGTCGAAGAAGGTGGCGGTGATGACCGAGCCCACATAGGGCTTGAAGGCCCGATACATCCGCTCGTAGCTGTTATCGATGAACCAATCGACGGCTGCCGGATCGAGAGGATCGATCGAGACGGCCGGATCACTGGCGATGCCGCTGGGCTTGGCCCGCGTCAGGGAGAAGGCCTCGATCGTCCAGTCGCCCGCCGGCGCGACCCAGCTCAGGCGCCCCGACGCCACGTGCGCGCTCAGATCGACGACCTGGCCGGAGGCGGCGTTGCGCGCGGTGACGGCCTGAACGGCGCCGTCGACGGGCACATTCAAGCCTTGGCCGCCGACCACCGGAAAACTGGCCCGGCTGAGCACCTTGCGCTGAAGCGCGAGCGGCGTGGTGTGATCGACGATCCCGCTGGGGAACCCGGCCTCGTCGTAATAGACGGCGAACCGGCCGTTCTGGCGCGCGACCTCGAGCGTCTTGGTCACGATGTCGATATATTCGGGCGTCCAGAACCCAGGGCCCTTGGACTTGGCCGGGCTCGGCTGGGACGCGTTCGGCTGGGGCGGAAACGTCACGCCAAGATCGGTGAGGAATGACCCCAGGATCGCTTCACCCGGCAGGGCCTTGGGCAGCCACTGGGACGCGCCGGGCGGATACTGATCAAGCCGTCCCACCGGCCGCATGGCCTCCTTGTAGTCCGGGGGCAGCTTGGGCATTTCCCGGGCGGGATCGCGCGACGGGCTGAACATGAAGCTCCCGTAGTCGCCATCGACCAAGGCGCGGCGGACCTTCTCCACCGCGCCGTCGGGAATGACCGTGTCGCTCAAGGTCGCGATCGGACGGTAGGCCGCCGGCGGCGCCGCGAACATCCGCGGGGTCACGACCCTGCTCTCGGACGCCGTTTGCGCCCTGGCTTCGGTCCCCAGGCCACTGCCGGCAACGCCCGCCAGGATCAGGGCTAGAAGTCTGTTGGGCATTGCGCGCCTCCCGTTGCGGACCAGCGCCTTGAGAGAGCTTAGGCGCCTGAAGACGGATCGCCCCGAAGCGTCCGGCGCGCTCCTGGACTGGAGAGCTTTGAGCCGTCGCGCGCGCCGCCGCGCGACGATGTCGAGGCCGTCCCTCCGTTCGACCGCTGTAGAACATCATCGCCCGGAAGGGATCAAGATTATAAGCAGGATGGATTGTCTTTTATTTTCTTTGCTGGAAAATCGCGCGACTGGCGACGCGCCGTCCAGGCCAGACCAGAGCGAAAAGCCCTAAAGGGAGGACCCAAGATGCCAAAGCGCCACCGGCCCGCGCCGATAACGGTTTCACGGACCTTGGCCAGGCTGGCCGGCGCGGCCTTGATCGGCCTAGCCCCCTCGCTGGCCGCGGCCGCCGACGTCAAACCGCCGTTCATCCCGATCCAGAAGCGCTATCTGGCCCTTCCCGAGGGCATGCAACCCTTCTACCCGACCTATTTCGACGACAGTCGCCAGCTGCTGTTCCTGAACCAGGCCGACGGCGGCTTCTGGATCATCCGCGAAGACGGGTCGGACCTGAAATGCGTCACCTGCGGCTTTACGGATCAGCCGGCGACCCGCAGCGCCTTCACCTACGCCTTTCCTGACGGCAAGCGGCTTCTGATCACCGCCGGGCTCGCGCCGCCGATCGACGAGGGGCCCAAGGCCAATGGCTTCGTGCTCGAATGCGCGCCGAGCCTGAGGGCGTGTGAGACGCACCGGTATCTTCCCATAGACGCCAGCCCGTCACGCGGCGCGTTTCCAGTCCTGCAGCGCCGCACCTGGCACCTGGCGCCTGACGGCCAGCACATCGGCTGGATGGAAGTCCGGGCCGACGGGACAGTCATGGTGGTCGCTCGGCTCGAACGGAGAGCCGACAAGTACGTCGCGGCCGATCCCCGGGCGATCAATCCCGCCGGACCAAGCTCGAACTCGGATTCGGATCCGGACCGTTGGGAGAACCTCACCCAGCTCTATGAACTCAAGAGCTTCACGCCCGATGGCCGGGGCGCCATCGCCGTCGCCCTGCCCAATCACAACATCGACATGCTCCGCATCGACCTGGAGACCGGCAAGACCGTCAGGTTGACGGGCCACCCAGACTGGGACGAGGACGGTTCGCTGTCGCCCGACGAAGCGTCGCTGGTGTCCTATTCCTGGCGGGGTCGACACCGGATGGACGCCTTCGCCTGGATTCCGCAGATCCGCGGCTATGGCGGCCTCATGCTCGGCGCGGCCATCGCGCCCTACTACGTGTCGACCTGGGAAGGGTTTCAGTGCGACCTCTCGCCCTGGCTGCTGCCGGCGCGCGGCGACGACGGGGGACGGATGATGGGCCAGCCCATCGACGTCTACGCCGACGATCTCACCGCCGCCGGCCACCAACTGGGCCCTCAGAACTGGAGCCAGGACAGCACCACCCTGATCCTGCAGGAACGCTCGCGCAGCCGGCAAAAGGCCAGCCCCAACCGCATCGCGCTGGCGCACCTGGATCGAGCGCCGACCGCGCCCAAGCCGGTCGTGTCGACCGTGATCGGCGACTGGGCCCCGGCCGCGGGCCTCTATCGAGGCCCCCATGCCGAGGATCGGACCGCGATCGTGCGCGGCCGGGCCGGCGGCCAGGCGATACTGAAGCTGACCGGCAAGCTTGGCGGGGGAGGCGCGGCCACGTCCGTGGTCTTCGACCGCTTCACCGACGATGGCGAAACCTTCGTCAGCGGCGCGATGTCCCAGACCTCCGATGTCGCCGGCGAGGGCGAGAAGCGCGGATGGACGCTCAAGTCCGACCTGGCCGTCAGCGGACGCCACAGCGGCCGGATGCTCATGGACCTGCGGGTCGACAACGCCGCAAGGCCGCTGCCCGCCTTGAGCGGAACCCTCAGCGCGATCTATGACGGCCGAACGGCACCGCCGCTACCGCCGCTGGGCGCGTGCTATGACACCCAGCCCAAGCCCACGCCGCTGCGCCTGGACTTGGCGCGCGCCGGCGGGGCGGTGCGCGCCAAGGTCACCGCCGACATCGGCGGCGATGTTCGCCCGGTCATGAACGCCACGCTTCGCGTCGGGACGCGGGTCGTCAAGACCAATGCCCGCGGCGAAGCCAAGCTGGCCGCGCCCGACACCGGCGAGATCGAGGTGATCGCCACGGCCGGGGACACCTTCCTGCCGGCCCGCGCCCGCTTCTCCCGCCCCTAACGCGGGCGCATGAAGCTGTCTTCAGCCTCGCGCGGGCTCACGCCGCGCGAGGCTGAAGGTGTCATGACCGGTCAGCGGCAGACGAAACTGCTGGCCTCGTTCGGCGAGCCCTTGCCCTCGTAGTGGGCGACCTTGGGATAGGCGCACAGCGGACGGGTCATCAGCGGCGGGGCTGGAACGCCCGCGAGGCTGAGCAGGAAGTTCACCGGCTTCTCCGCCTTGATCTGGTCGGGCGCCTTGCCGCTCTCAACCCAGCGGTCCAGTTCGCCGACGAAGTCCGCCGTCGTCAGGCCCTTGCCGTCAAAGCAGTGGCCCATGCCCGGCGCCATGAACAGCTGCGCGCTGTCGGCCTGTCCGCCAAGCTGCTTTCGCGCTTTGTCGAAATAGCCGATCGTGCCGGACGGCGGCACCGCCTGATCGTCCCAGCCCTGATACATCAGGAGCTTGCCGCCTGAGCGGGCGAAGGGGCGCAGGTTGGTGTCGGTCGCGTCCAGCACGTGGCTGAGTTTGTGCATCGCGGCCGCCCAATCCTTGTCGAGCTGGAACGACGCCATCGTCCATTTGGGGTTACCGTAGACGAAACTGCCGAAGAAGCCGGGCGCGGACTGGCCGCCCGTAGAGTTCGACTTGGTCCACCATTCGTTCCAGAGATATTCGCTGCCGGCCGAGATGCCCGGACTGACCTGGCGGCCGTCGCGGGTGCGGCTGCCCTTATACAGTTGCTGAACCGTCGCCACCTCGGCCGGATTCAGGCAGGACTTTGCATCCTCGCCGGGCTTGCAGGCGATCACCGCCGGATCAAAACGGCACGACAGGGGATCGCTGACCAGGCCATCCTTCAAGCCGTCGCTGGCGTCGCATTGCACCAGGACGGCCTCGTGAAGCGCGGTCATCTTGGGCGTCAGGCTGTCGGGCGGCAGTTTCTCGATCAGGGCGCGATAGTTCGCAAAGCCGGTCAAAAGCGACACGATGCTGTTGGCAGGCGCCCCCGCGATAATCCCGTCATAGGCGTCGGGAGACCGTTGAGCCAGCATCAGGGCGTCGCGGCCGCCGTTGGAGCAGCCCTGGAAATAGGATCGTTTGGCCGGCTCGCTGTAATAACGCACGATCAGCGCCTTGGCGATCTGCGTCCCCAGCTGGTTGGCGCGATAGCCATAGTCGACGATACGCTCGGGCTGGTTGAGCGCCCAGAGCGCCTGGTCGTCGTTGTCGTGGCCGGAGTCGGTCGCCATCACCACGTAACCATCGCCCGCCGGCTTGGGGAAGGTCAGGGGCGCGGTGACCAGGCCGCCGCTGAAGCCGCTGCCGCCAAGGCCGAGCATCTTGTGGTTCCACCGCCCCGGCAGCCAGATTTCCACGGAAATCTTCGAAGTCGGGGCCGGCGAGATCGTCGCGCGAACCTGGCAAAAGGCGTCGCGGGCCGGCAGGCCCACCGGCGCCATCTTGGTGTCTTGGGCGACAAATTTCGCGCTCGTGATCCGGGCGCCGGCGACCTCGGTCTCCACGAGGGCCGCGCAGCGCTCGGCGTCGTCCGCCGCCGCCACGCGGACGGGACCCGCAGAGGGGGAGGGGGCGTTGGCGGCGGGGTTGCCCAGCGGCGCGCAGCCGCCCGCCAGCAACACCGCCATGACCAGGCCCGAGGCCTGCAACTTGCGTTTGTCGATCATTTCAAAACCCTTCTCCGCCGGCGCCCAGGCGCCGAATACCGTTCTCGCGACGCCGCCGTCGGCGCTCGCCCTCTCCACCCCGTCCACTCCAGACGTTCATGGATTTTGTTCGCCCCCGCCGGCCTTGCCCCGCCATGCCGGACCGCACTAGGACGTCGCATCACTGGGGATCCTTCAGGCCCTGGACGAGGAAGCCGCCGTCGACCACCAGCGTATGGCCGGTGATGAAGCTGGCCTCGTCGGAGAGCAGGAAGCAGGCCGCCGCCGCCACCTCATCAGGTTGTCCGAACCGGTCCAGGGCCATGCGGTCGATCCATTCGCGTCGGATCGTGTCGGTGTAGAAGCCGGCCACCAGGGGCGTCTCGATCGGACCCGGCGCGACCACGTTGACGCGAACCCCGCGCGCGCCCAACTCGACGGCCATGACCTTGGACAGGTGGATCATGCCGGCCTTGGCCGCGCCGTAGCCGCAGCGCTGGGCGTTGCCCGTCATGCCCGACACACTGCCGACATTCACGATCGCGCCGCGGCCTGCCGCCGCCATGACCTTGGCCGCGGCCTGTCCCACGATGAAGGTTCCGCGCAGATTGATCGCGACCAGATCATCGAAGACCGACAGCGGGGTTTCCAGGAACGGCGCCGTCTTGGCCAGCCCCGCGCAATGGACCAGGCCATCGAGCCGTCCATGCGCTTCCAGGACGTGGTCGATTACCGTCTGCACGGCGCTGGGATCGGTGACGTCCATCGCCAGGGTTTCGACGGGCGAGCCAGGCTTGGCGCGCAGGTCGCCGATCGTCACGCGCGCGCCGAGCCTGTCCAGGCGCCGCGCCACCGCCGCGCCGATGCCGGACGCGCCGCCCGTGACCAGGACAACCTTGCCCTCCATACCGGCCTTATTCATCACCCATCTCCAACGGATCGCCGCGGCCGCTCTCGAGGTCCACGCAACGCCCCGGCGCGCACGGAACGGGCGCTGCTCATCGTCACCCAAAAAGAAAAGGCGTCGGCAGCTGGAGGCTTACCGACGCCGAGTTCACCTAGATCCTGACGATCGTCAGAAGCGGCCGGTCAGCTGGAACGAGTAGGTCCGCCCCAAGGGCAGGCCGTACTTGGGGTTCCAGGCGCCGTCGATCTGGCTGGCGAAGAAGTCGGGATAGTCGTCGAAGAGGTTGGTGACCGCGAACTGGGCGCGCCAGCTCTTGAGCCCCATGGTCGGCTCCTTCAGAGTCCCGTTGTAGCCGAGGGTGAGATCGAACTCGGTGTGCGGCGACAGGGTCTTCGTCGGAAGCGGCTGGAAATTGACGTCCAGCATTCCCGGAGCCTTCATCGACGACACATAGCGCGCCATCAGCGTCGTATCGAAGTTCTTCCAGTTCGCCGAGACGCTGGCGGTGCCCTTCCACTTGAAGCCGCCATAGGTCTGCGACAGATCGCCGGTGACGTTGGTCGCCGCCTGACCCGGTTGGGCCTTGATGTCGTTCTTGAGCTGACGGGAGACGGCCAGTTGGCCGTTGAGCCACACCTCGCCGACATTTCGCGTGTACTTGGCGCTGACGTCGTAGCCGGTCTTGATGACCGAACCGAGGTTTTGCAGTCGGCTGTCGAGCACGACATTGACCCGGCAGAAGTCGTTCTTCAGGGAACTGGCCTGGGAGAACTGCCCGCCGCCGGACACGAAGTCGTAGTTGAGGTTCTGGATCAGGGCGGCGAGCTTGGGATCGGCGCTGGCCAGGTTGGCGTTGTTGCAGGTCGAGGGGTTGTTGATCGGGATGATGTAATCGCCCCAACCACGGTAGTTGCCGCCGTTGGCCGGGACGTCGGCGGGCGTGGCGGCCAGATAGATCAGCGCGCCCGGGAACACGATCTGGTTCTTGTAGCTGATCGACCAGTAGGTGGCCGTCAGATCGAACCCGCCCCGCTGCCAACGACCGCTCACCGACCAGTTTTCCGAGGTCTCTGGCTTCAGATCGGCGTTGGAGCCGAGCAGGAGCGCGGCGTTGGTCAGGCCGAACGGCCCGAAGATGCCCGCGGGCAGCACGCCGTTGACGATACGCGGATCATAGTTGGGCAGGCCCGGGAACAGGGTGCCGGAGGTGACCGCGTTGGTGTTGGCGTCGGTCACCGTCGGCGCCCGGAACGAGGTGCCCCAGCTTCCGGAGAAGCGCAGTTCGTCGTTCACTTCCCAGGTCACGCCGATCCGGGGGTTGGTCGTGTCGCCGGCGTCGGCGTAGTCGTCATAGCGCGCGGCCAGGGACGCGGTCAGCGACCTGACCCATGGCACCGACTGCTGCTCCCCGATCAGCGGGACATAGAGCTCGCCGAACAGCGACTTGATGCTGCGCTCGTAGGCGGAGTTGTCGTAGGTGTTGAGCACCTTGGTCGTATTGGCCACGCCGCTGGTGGAGCTGTTGCGGTTGGCGCTTTCCTCGACCCGGTACTCCCCGCCCACGGCCGCCTTGACCTTGCCGGCCGGCAGGCTGAACAGCGGGCCGTCGAACTTGACCAGGGTATCCTTCAGGGTCGAGCGGCTCTCAAATCGGCTGGCGCCATAGACCGCGGCGATCTGGGACGAGGTCAGCGGGGCCGAGCTCAGCGGATTGATCGCGCCGGACGCGACCTGGGCGGCAAAGGCCTGGGTGTTGATCGACCCGGTCACGCAGCTGTCGCACTGGGTGTTGCGCCCGTAGTTGAAGTAGGCCTCCCCGCGCCAGTCGCCGCCGACATCGCCTCTCAGGCCGACCGCTCCGCCGAACGACTCGCTGGTCGCCGCGAAGGTCCGCATCACCCCGTCCTTGAGGGTGCTGTACTGCACCTGCTGGTTGGCCGGCAGGCCGGGGATGAAGAACGGCGTGCCCAGGAGGGAAAGGCGGGTGGTGGACGGCGCCGATCGCGAGGTGGTGTCGCGATGGGTGTAGCTGCCGTCGGCGAACAGTTCGAGGCGGTCGGTGAGCTCTTGCTTGAAGCGGACCGCGACCTGGTCGCGGATCTGCTTGCCCGTATAGTCGGTATAGTCGGCGTTATCCGACAGATTGGGATTGTTGAGCGCCAGGCTGGCGGCCGTGATCCCGACCCCGTTTCCGGACGGAACGCCCCAGTAGGTGAAGTTCACCGCGCCCGGAATGGTCGGATTGACCGCATTGCCCTGGCTGATGATGTTGGGCGAGAACCCGACACTGGCCGAATCCTTGTCGATCCGCAGGTCCGGACCGCCCTGCGAGCGCAGGTCACGGCGCAGACGGTCGATCTTGCCCGACGAGAAGGCGTCACGGTCCTGGTGTTCATAGGTGACGATCAGGCTGCCAGCGCCCAGGCCGCCGAGGCTTTCCCAGCCCTTGCCGCCCACGATGGAGGCATCGTATTCGGTCCCGCCGGACTGGTTGCCGACCCGCCCGGAAACCTCCAGCCCGTTGAAGTTCTTGCGCAGAACGAAGTTGATGACGCCCGCCACGGCGTCCGATCCGTAAAGCGCCGAGGCGCCGTCCGGCAGCACCTCCACGCGCTCAAGAGCCGCGAGCGGGACCTGGTTGGCTTCGGTCGTGGTGGAGACCGCGCCCGACCCGATGGGTCGACGGCCGTCGACCAGGATCAGGGTCGCGGCCGAACCCAGGCCGCGCAGATTGAGGGTTTCGGTCTGCGACCCGTTGTAGCCCTGGTGGGCGGTGCCGCCCTGGAAGCCGACATTGTCGCCGACGCTCATCTGGATCTGGGGGAGGCGTCGCACGACATCGGCCACGTTGGAAACGCCCATCTTGAGCGCTTCGTCACGGCCGATCACCACAGCTTCGCTGCCGACCGGCTTGACGCCGCTGATATTGGTGCCGACGACGATGACCTCTTCGACGACGCTCTTGTCCTTATCCTTATCCTTGTCCTTGCCCTTCTCGGTCGACGCGGACTTTTCCTCGGCGGTCGCGGATTTCTCCTGCGCGAACGTCGTGACAGGCGCGGCCAGAACGGCCAGCGCGGCGCCGCAGAGCAGCCCACGGGTTAGCGTGTTGCGGATCATATATCCCTCCCCAAGCCGGCGCTTTGCGCCGGTCCTCCCTGTTGCTTGTCGGCGGATCTCTTTCCAGTCCGCCGTGACCAAAACATTGCGGCGCCGTAATTAATCAGTCAAGTCTGATTGTATTTTCCAGCGCGCGTTACGCGATACCGAAACGGCGCGGAAATCCCAGCCGCCATTGGGGTCGGCGGCAATCGCGGCGGCGAGGTCGGCAGCGGTCGTGGACAGGGCCGTGCGCCCCGCCGATGAGGAAGGGGCACGGCTGGACTGGCGGCCTGATCGCGCTGGGTCAGTGATTGTGGCGCGGAACGCCGACGGTCTGGGCCAGGCGCTGGTGCTTGACGGCCGGCTCGAGCACCGCGCCGGTCTGCAACTGGCCGATCCAGGCGCGCTGCAGCTCCTGCCAGGGGCTTTGGCTTGCTGGCGCGACGTAACCGCCGGCGGCCTCGAACTCCAGGCGCCGGGCCGCCCATTCCTCGGCCGGGACCAAGGCGTTGGCCGCGCCCGTCTTCAGGTCGATTCGGACGCGATCGCCGTTGCGCAGCAACGCCAGGCCGCCGCCGGCCGCGGCCTCCGGCGAGGCGTTGAGGATCGAGGGCGAGCCGGACGTGCCCGACTGGCGCCCGTCGCCCATGCAGGGGAGCGCGGCCACGCCCCGCTCCAGCAGATAGGCCGGGGGCCGCATGTTCACCACCTCCGCCGCGCCGGGATAGCCCAGCGGGCCGGTTCCGCGCATGACCAGGATGGTGTGTTCGTTGACGCCCAGGGCAGGATCGTCGATCAGGCGGTGATATTCCTCGGGCCCGTCGAACACCACCACGGGCCCTTCGAAGGCCTCCGGATCGTCGGGGTTGCTGAGATAACGCGCCCGGAAGTCGGGGCTGATCACGCTCAGTTTCATGATCGCCGAATCGAAGAGGTTGCCCTTCAGCACCGAAAAGCCGGCGGCCGCCTTCAGAGGACGGTCGAAGGGGCGGATGACATCCTCGTCGAGGATCTTCGCGGCCTGACAGTTTTCCCCGATCGACTTGCCGTTGGCGGTCAGGGCGCCGGCGTCGAGCAAGCCCGCGCGCAGCAATTCGCCGACGACGGCCGGCACGCCGCCGGCCCGGAAATAGTCCTCGCCCAGATATTGGCCGGCCGGTTGCAGATTGACCATCAGCGGCACGTCGCGGCCGTGGGCCTGCCAGTCGTCCAGGCTCAGGTCCACGCCCATGTGGCGCGCCAGGGCGATCAGGTGGATCGGCGCATTGCTCGAGCCGCCGATCGCCGAATTGACGACGATGGCGTTGAGGAACGCCTGGCGAGTGAGGATGTCGGAGGGCTTGCGGTCAGCCTGCACCATCTCGACGATGGCCTTGCCGGTGCGCCAGGCGCATTCGGCCCGGTCGCGGTGCGGCGCGGGTATGGCGGCCGAGCCGGGCAGGGACATGCCCAGGGCCTCGGTCAGCGAGTTCATGGTCGTGGCCGTGCCCATGGTGTTGCAGTAGCCAGTCGACGGCGCGGAGCTGGCCACCAGCTTGATGAACCCCTCCTCGTCGATCTCGCCGGCGGCCAGCAATTCCCGGGCCTTCCAGGCGATGGTGCCGGAACCCGTCCGCTGGCCCTCATGCCAGCCGTTGAGCATCGGACCGACGGAAAGCGCGATCGCGGGAATGTTCATCGTCGCAGCGGCCATCAGGCAGGCGGGGGTGGTCTTGTCACAACCGATCGTCAGCACCACCCCGTCGATCGGATAGCCCAGCAGCACCTCGACCAGACCCATATAGGCCAGATTGCGATCAAGCCCCGCGGTGGGGCGCTTGGCCGTCTCCTGAATCGGGTGGACCGGAAACTCGAAAGGGATGCCGCCCGCCTCGATGATCCCGGCCCGCACGCGGTCGGCGAGGACCATGTGGTGGCGATTGCACGGCGACAGGTCCGAACCGGTCTGGGCGATGCCGATCACGGGGCGGCCCGAGCGCAGTTCCTCCAGCGAGATGCCGTAGTTCATGAACCAGCCCAGATAGAGGGAGGTGTTGTCCGGATTCTTCAGATCATTAAACCAGCGCTGAGAGCGAAAAGACCGGTCAGACATCACCCCACCTCACTCGGATCGGGACAGGCCGCCCCGGCAATCATCAGATGATTGTAGAATCCGACTTTCAGTCTGACCAGCCTGTTTTCGCGGGCGGCAGGCGGCCCCTACGGATGGCTCAGCGAGGCCTGATCCTTGGCCGCGCGGTCGATCAGGGCCCGGCAGGCGGCGCTGGCCTTGCCAGGGTCCTGTCGCGCCACCGCGTCGGCGATCTGTTGATGAAGCGCGATATTGGCGACATAGGCCGCGGGAAGATGGGTGGAGGTGTTGAATGCGTGCCGCAACGCCGCCTCCAGCGTGATCGCCAGATGGATCAGCAACGGGTTCTGGGTCGCCGCGACGATGGCCTTGTGAAAGGCGATGTCGGCGTCGATCGCCTGGACCGAGGCCGGATCGGCCTCACGCATGTCGGCCAGGGCGCGATAGATCCGCGTCACGTCCGCATCGCAGCGGCGGATGGAGGCCATCTCCGCGGCGAAGGGCTCGAACATCAGCCGGATCTCGGCCAGATGCCCGATAAAGGCGTCGCGCGCCTGATCCTGGCTCAGTCGCAGGTCCAGCAGTTCCGGGTCCAGATGATGCCAGTCCTGCGCGGGGCGCACGACGGTTCCGCGCTTGGGGCCCACCGCCAGCATCCCCTTGCTGACGAGCATCTTCACCGCTTCGCGGACCGTGCTGCGCCCGACACCCAGTTGGATCGCCAGATCAGGCTCGACCGGGAGGCGCGCGTCGGCCGGATAGACCCCGTTGATGATGTCGGCGGCGAGCGCCCTGGTCGCGGCGCGCGCGATGGGCTCCCGTCCTGGAGGACGCGTCACGAACAGCCTCGCTGTCTGGTTATGGTCAGATGTTTGTAGGGGGTCGCGGGGGCGGCGTCTTCACCTGATGCACAAGGCCAGGCCAGCAGTCCGGCCCTAGGCGGGCCCGCGACGACGCGCGGGCGGGCGCGACGCCATGCGACGCGGCCTTCAGACCGGTCGGAAAGCCGACCTTCACTATCTAAAGACAGGATAGTATGTTTATTTGTTTCACGACCCGAAGACGAGAGCCAAGCAAGAGCAGAGCGCGCGGAGCCAGAGGGCGGGTGCAAGGCCGCCGCCAGGACCCCACGACGCGCCCCTCCGCCTGGAAATCGAACGCCGCGACCCTACCGACCGGATCTGTTGCATGAACGCCTTTCTGACCAATTCGAAAATCGGCGCGGGCGAACTGGTCCACCGGCTTCGGCGGATCGTGGGGCGATCCCATGTCCTGACGGACGAAGCCGCCGCGCCCTTCGCGCAAGGCTATCGGTTCGGCGCCGGGACCGTGGTCGCCGCGGTGCGACCCGCCACGCTTTTGGAAATGTGGGAGGTCGCCAAGCTCTGCGTCGGGGCCGACCGCATCGTCATTCCCCAAGCGGCCAACACGGGATTGACGGGCGGCTCGACGCCCGATGGCGTCTATGACCGTGAGGTCGTGGTGATCAGCACCGGGCGCATCCAGGGGGTGTTTCCGCTGCGCTCGGGAAAGCAGGTCGTCTGCCTGGCCGGTTCGAGCCTGCATGAGCTGGAACTCAAACTGGCGCCGCTGGGGCGCGAGCCGCACTCGGTGATCGGCTCGTCCTGCATCGGAGCGTCCGTCGTCGGCGGGGTGTGCAACAATTCCGGCGGCGCGCTGGTGCGCCGCGGCCCGGCCTATACCGAATACGCCGTGTTCGCCAAGGTCGAGGCGTCCGGACAACTGCGCCTGATCAATCACCTGGGCGTTCGGCTAGGCGACACGCCTGAGGATATCCTGGGCAATCTGCAGGCCGGCCGCTTTGCCGACGGGGACATCGACGCCGATGACCGGGCCGCCTCCGCCGCCCATGACTACGCCTCTATCGTTCGACAGGTCGACGCCTCCACGCCGGCCCGGTTCAACGCCGATCCAAGTCGTCTGTTCGAAGCCTCAGGCAGCGCGGGCAAACTGATCGTGTTCGCGGTCCGGCTCGATACGTTCGAAAAGATCAAGAACAACACGGTGTTCTACATCGGCGCCAACGACACCGGGTGCCTGACCCAATTGCGTCGCCTGCTGCTGTCGAGCACGACGCCGCTGCCGATTTCAGGGGAATACATCCATCGCCAGGCTTTCGACCTCGCCGACCGTTACGGCAAGGACACGGTGCTGGCGATCCAGACCCTCGGAACCCGCAGGTTGCCGACGCTCTATCGGGTCAAGGCCTGGACCGACCGGATCTTCAAGAGGCTGGCGGGTCTAGACTTTGTCAGCGACAAGCTCTTGCAGGCGCTGGCCGGCCTGCTCCCCGATCACTTGCCCGAGCGCCTGCGCGCCTTCCGCAGGCGTTTTGAACATCACCTCATCCTGTCGGTTTCCGGCGAGGCGCGATATCTCACCAGCCAGGCCATTGAAGAGGCCCTCCGCGGTCGAGACGCCGACGTCTTCATCTGCTCGGAGGAGGAGGCGAGCGCGGCGATGCTGCACCGCTTCGCCGTGGCGGGCGCGGCGGTGCGCTACCGCGCCGTCCACGCCGACGAGGTCGAGGACATCGTCGCGCTGGACATCGCCCTGCCGCGCAACACCGAGACGTGGTTCGAGCGCCTGCCGGCGGCGATGGAAGAGCGCCTGATCGGCAAGCTCTACTACGGCCACTTCCTGTGCCATGTCTTTCACCAGGACTATCTGGTCCGCAAGGGTGTCGACGCCGTTCAGCTCGAGCATGATCTCCTGAAGCTGATGGACGCCAGGGGCGCGGAATATCCCGCCGAGCACAATGTCGGCCACCTCTACGCCGCCAAGCCGCCGCTTGAAGCCCATTATCGTGATCTGGATCCCGCCAACGCGCTCAACCCGGGCATTGGCAAGACGAGTCGTCAACGCAACTGGGGCTGAGCCCCTGGTGGCCGACGATCCTCGCGGCGGCCGCCTCGAGCGCCTTGTCCGGGACGAACCAGGCGAGTTGACCGCTCGGCGCGCCGCTCAGGAGGCCTTATTGCGTCCGGCCCGCCGAGGCGCCGCACGCGCGGCGCCCGCCGGCGGCGCGTCGGAAGACCCCTTGATCGCCTTGGCCGATCCAGGCCCGTCGGCCACGGTTTTGGCGGCCGCCGACCTGTTGGCCACCGCCCTGGCGAGCCCGCCGGTCTCAAGGCCGATCCGTAGCAACTCCTGCAACAGAGGAATGGCCCCGTTGACGCCTTCGCTGTCGGGCGTCAGCACCTTCTGGATCGAAACGCCCCGCACCGCGCCGACGATCAGTTCCAACAGCGCCATGGACGGCCCCTTGGGGAACTCGCTCTCCATCTCCTTGCGGATGAAGGCGGCGATCCTGGCCTGGGTCGGCGCCAGCTTCTCGGCCAGGGCCGCGTCGCTGCGCGAGCCCTGAATGATCTCCAGCACCGCGACGCCGGCCGGTCGGCTCAGGACGGTCCATACAGCCTGGGGATAGGCCAGCAAGCGTTCGCGAGGGTCGGTGATGCCGTTGAGCAGTTCGTGATAGAGTTCGACCTCCTGGTCGAACACCGCTTCGACGACAAAGGCCATCAGGTCGGACTTGGTCGGAAACTGGTGGAGCATCGCCCCGCGGCTGAGGCCCGCCCTCTCGGCGACGGTGATCGTCGATGTCGTGCCATATCCGTTCTCGAACAGGCACTTGATCGCCGAATCCAGGAGCACGGTCCGGGTGGCGGCGCTCCGTTCGGCCTGCGTGCGGCGGCGTCGCGTTTCGGTCACAGGCTCCAACCTCGGTTTGATCAAGACAAGGGCGGCTCGGGTTGAACGTCGTCGCGGGCGCGCGCAAGCGTTCGAGAATGACGCGCACGCACAAAATGGTCGGCCGTCCCAGCCCGTGCTTTGGAAGATCTTGCCCCGAAGCGAAGCATGTCGCAACAACAAAGCAGGCTGGCTTGGTTTTTATATGCAGGGGTCCTGGCCCGACACCTTCACGGCTCGACGCGACCAGCTTGGCCGACCGGCGCCTCGACCAGAAGCCTGACCGGCCCCATCAGCCCAGAGGGCAGCAGGGGCGTGTCGGGCTTGAACGGATCGAAGGCCGCCTGGGCGCGCGGCGGACCGGCTCCAGGCTGCCGGTCGCCGATCAGCCGGTTGGGCCAGAGGTTGGCGACCTCGATCTCAAGGCGATTACGCCCCGTCCGCGCGGCGTCGGTGATATCGACGCGATAGGGCGCCTTCCAGGCGTAACCGACAGCCCGCCCATTGACCGTGACCCGAGCGACATTGGCCACTTGGCCTAGGTCGAGAAACAGGCGAGCATCTTTTGGCTTCGCGGGAAGCGTCACCGACTTGGCATAGCGGGCCGCGCCCGAGAAATAGCGTACGCCGGGATCCTTGCTGTCCGTCCAGGAGGCGAGGGCAGGGAGGGGCACGGCGGCGGGGGCGCCGCTCGCGGCCGGGAAGCCGAGCCGCCAGGGGCCGCTCACCGTCTTCAGCGTTGCTAGGGTCACGGCGGGGGCGCGATAGGACGCGGCGGCGGCCGACTTGCCGAAGACGACGAACAGCGCGTCATGGGCGCCGAGCACCAGCGGCACCTCGGTGCGGTCATGGGTCCTGTCGTAACTGGCCGGCGTCCGGGACCCGTCGTCCGCGCGCCAGATCTCGGGCGCGCCGCCGCCGACACGGAACGAAGCCCTCGTCTCGACGGGCGCGTCGCCGAGATTGGCGACGAAGTAGAGATCTGCGTCGTCGAGCTTGCGGTGCACATAGGAGAGCGAGGGATTTCCAAGGTTGGCGTCGGGACGAAGGTCGAGCGCCGACAGCGCCGCATCGATCGTGGAGAAGGTGCGCCCGGTCCGGCCCCAGACGGCCTGGGCGAGCGCGGCGAACTCGCGATCCTCGTCGGCCAAACTCGGCGAACGGCCTGGGCGCGGGCCGGCGATGACCACGCCTTGACGCGACAAGGCGTCGAGCTTGCGCAGGGTCGGCAGGGTGATCCGCGCGACGGGGTCGATGGCCAGGACGCGGTATCTTCCGCCGCCTGGCGCGACGAGTTGGCCGTCCTGGGCGCTCAGGATCGAGCGGATGGCGTCGGCGTTGACGAAATCGAACCCATAGCCCTCTGGAACCGCTGGCGGCCGCTCATCGTAGAGGGCGGTGATGTTGTCGTCCTCGCCGTAGAACCAGGCGATGTCGGCGACGAACCGGCCCTGCTGGAGAAGCTGGCTGGAACGGGCGAGATAATCGGTCCACGGCCTGGCCAGCTCCGCCCAGGTCTCCTTGCGGGTGAACCACTGGCCCACCCCGCCCAGGCCGATGCCCGGACCGGGCGTGTCGACGGGCTGGTGGACTGAGGTATGAATGACAAAGCGGTTGACGCCGTTGGCCAGCATCTTGTCGGCGATCGGCTTCAGACTTGCGGGGTCGAAGCCATAGGATGGAAAGATCGCCGTGAAGGATTCGGCGGCCACGAGGTTCTGGCCGTACAGATGGGCCACCGAGGCCGACTCCAGGATGTCGGGCAGGAATTTGGAGGGGCTGGGCATAGCCCAGGTCGCGCCCATCGGCACGTCGGCGCTCTTCTTGACCTCCATCCCGTCGCCGACGAAGGCCCGCAGCGCCTCGTGCGCCTCGCCGTAGCGACCCATGCCTCGGGCGTGGAGCTCGTCGGAAAGCTGGCCGTAGTGGGCTTCGTCGATCAGGTCGGAGAGGGTCCGCCGGAAATCCCACAAGAAGCGGTCGCTGTCCTCGGCGTTCGTGACGACGCGTCCGGTCAGCACCGGCAACCACGGCGTGGGATCATAGCCACGACGGGCTTTGAACTGGACCAGGATGTCGTCGGTCCAGTTGGCCGCCATGGCCTCGTAGCTGTCGTTGAGCATGTAGCCGATGCCGCGCGCGCCCATGTTGTCGCGCCCGACGGCCTTTTCGTAGAGGCCAAGATAGTGGTCGACATAGGCCTTCACGTGCTCGCGGTTGAGCTTGTCGACCTCAAGACCGGTCCCTTCCTCGGAGGCGGGATTGTTGAGCTTGCCGGTGAGCGACCAGCCCAGGCGAAGCACCCGCCAGCGGCCGGCCGGCGGCGTCCAGCGCAGCGTCCCGTCGGGCCCCAGCCGGTCGCTGAGGTCGATGACGTCGCCCGCGGCGATGACCGTGTCGGCCGCGGGCGTCGGCGCGGCGGCGAGGCCCGAGACGGTGGACCAGCCGGCCTTGTCCTCGAAGCGGGAGACGCGCGCCTCGCCGAGGACACGGACATGCGCCACCCCGTGGGCCGCCACGGGCGTGTCCGGCGGCGCGAAGGCCTTCACCGGAAAGGGCGCGTAGCGGTCTGTCAGCAGGACGCGGAAATGGCGCGCGGTCGTGGCCGCGAAGGCGATGGTCTGCTGGGGCGCGCCGCGCGCGGGAAGATCGGCGATCTTGCGATAGGCCCGGCCATCGTCGCTGGCCTCGATCCGGCCGGTCGGCCAGGACGGATAGATCGGCCCGATACGCGGACCTGGCTCGAGCACCAGCTCGACCGCGCGCATCGTCACCGGCGCCGGATAGGCGAAATCGATCCAGCCTTGCCCGTCGGCTCCCATCGCCAGCGGCTGGAACCGCGTGCGATCACCACGCGTCAGTTCGGCGGCGTCGAACGGCGCGGACGTCGTGATCCTGGCGTCCGGCGTCCGGTCGCCCGCCGGGACGCGATAGGCGATCACCTTGGCGTCGCGATAGAGCGACGGCAGGCCTGGCGGCGGGGGCGCGGAGGGCTCGGCCCCGCCGCCTGGGAGATCTTGAAAGGGCCCGCTGACATGGGGGGGCGAGGGCAGGACCCCGGCGAACGGCTTGCCGCCTTCGAGGTCCAGCTCGCTCCAGACGAGCTTCTTCATCGCCTGCTCGGGACGCACCCACGGCCCACCGGTCTCGCTCCAGCCCGGTGAGCTGGCGATCGTGAACTCAAGCCCCCTGGCCTGGGCCTCGGCGACCGCGCGGCGCAACGCCGCGCGCCAGGCCTCGCCGCCATAGGGCGCGCGCTCGGACACGACCTGCGGCGTATGGAGCGAACCATCGAAGTTCTGCACGCCGCCTATGCCCACCCGCGCCATCCAGGCCAGGTCCTTGACGATGCCGTCCTGGCTGACATTGCCGTCCATCCAGTGCCACCAGACGCGCGGCCGGGCGGCGGGTGGCGGATCGACAAAGCTTTGGGCCAGTCCGCCGGGGGTGGACGCGGCGACCGTCTGGGCCATGAGCGACCCTGCTGGCCATGCAACCGCGCAGCTCAGCAGGGCGAGCATCAAGGGTCTCGCATGCGAAGGCCGACGGCGGTCGCGGACTTGGTGAGGCGCCTGGGTCAATCGGTCTTTCCTTTAGGGGCGGTGAGACCCGCCCGGGGTCCTTGGCGAGCCCGTCGCGGCCGCCCGGCGGCGATGGCGCCATGGATCGCAATCGGCAAGGAATGCGAGCGGGCCGCACCTGCAAGGGCCTTGTCTCGCGGCGGGCTTGCAGGTGTGAGGTGTCGACCGGTCCTTTGGGAGCGGGGCCTGACCCGCGAGGATGACGAAGGGACGCCGAGCGTCATTCGACGGGGATCTCGATCGAGCCTCCATAGAGGGTCTGGTTGGCCACGACGGGATTGGCGACACGGCTCCAGGGTTCGGCGCTGTTGGGGTGGGGGAAGAAGGCCGGCGCGCTCGACGAGGAAATGTCCAGACGCAGGCGCGAACCCTTGTGGAGGCGCCACAGGATCGGCGTCATGTCGAACACCACCTCGACCTGTTGCCCGGGGGTATAGCGCTGGCGATGCTTGGCGCCGTTGCGCATGGCCAGCGTGCTGATGTCGTCCCGGATGTTGTAGACTCGTCCATCGGCGAAATGCTCGGAGAGCTTGACCGTGAAGGCGGTGTCGGCCGCGTCGCTGGCCACGAGCAGCCGCGCCTTGATCGACCCGCTCAGCAAGGCGTCCGCGGCGAGCGGCGGCGAGGCGAAGGACAGCACGTCGGGGCGGGCGCAAAGGTCCGAGCCCTGTTCCACCACGGTGTCGCTGATCAGCTTGTAGGGCCCGCCGCGGGTCGGCGTCGGGTTGCGCGGATCGTACCGATAGCGGATCGGCGTCTCGCCGGTCGGCGCCATGGCCGACAGGGTCCCGCCGTCGCAGCCCTGCGAGCGCGGGAGTTGCGCCAGGTGATAGTCCAGGGGCCTGGAGCCCGGGTCCGGAAGCGGCCAGCGGGCATAGTGGCGCCAGCGGTTGGCGCCATGCTCGAAGACGTTGACGCCCGGTCGTAGGCGTTCCGGCAACGGCTGACCGCGCAGATAGTGGTCGAACCAGGCCAGGGTGTCTGCGTAGTCGAGGGTATAGGAGCCGGCGATCTCCGCTTCCGGCTGGCCGCCATGATTGCCGGGTCCGACCATCATGACGCTCTGGTCGCGCGTGGGCAGTTCATCATAGGTGCGCAGCATGCCGGGCTGGAAGAAGTCGTTGGCAAACCCGATCATGAAGACCGGAACCTGGACCTTCCTGTGGGCCTCGCGCAGCGCGACATAGTCCGGCGACTGCCAGTAGGGGTCGTCGAAGTCGGGGTGCAGCAGATAGTCCTGATAGGCGGGCCAGGCCGGCCCGAACCCGCCGCGGGGAACGCCGATCGCCGGGAAGCGTCCGGCGACATTCTTGCTCCAGTCCTTGGAAGCGGTCAGCATCGCCAGCGGCGAGCGGAACTGGCTGCTCAGCCACATGCCGGCGATCCCCTCGTCAAAAGCGCCGTTGTGATAGGCCAATTGATAAACGTCGCCGTGCGCGACCGTCGGGACAAAGGTCTTCACCTGCGGCGGCAGGTCGCCGGCGACCGCCCATTGGACGACGCCGAGATAGGAGCCGCCCGTCATGGCCAGCTTGCCGTTCTGCCAGGGCTGGCCAAGGATCCAATGGATCAGGTCAAGCCCGTCGCGCCGCTCGTCGACGAACGGATACCACGTCCCCTCGGAGGGCCCGCGGCCGCGCACCTCCTGGTAGACGCAGGCGTAGTCGTAGCGGACCCAGACGTCGCAGGTGCCGTAGTGGGCGAAACTGTAGGGGTCGCGCACGACGATCACCGGCCAGGGCCCCTTGCCCTTGGGCAGGAAGATCTGGGTGCTCAGGGCCGTTCCGTCCCGCATAGCGACCTTCACCCGGCGCACGGGCTGGGCGTCGGTGCGAACCGGGGTTCCGGCAAGCTTGGTCTTGATGACCGGGTCCGTCAGCAGCCGCTTGGCCGTCCAGTCGCGCGCCGCGGGCGACCAGCTAAGCAGGGCGATGAGCGCGACGATCAGCACGATCAGGCCAACGAGCATCCAGCCCAGGATGCGCCAGATCCTCGCTCGCCTGGGCTTTGGGTGCGTTTCGTCGCTCATGTCCCTATTCCCCCACATGGTCAGGCCGAAAGCGCCTGGATGTCGCCATCGATCCGGTGCGATCCGGCGGCCAGTTCGAAGACCGCGTCGGACGCCTGGCGAGCGGCGACGCTCGCCGGCGCCAGCGGCGCGCCATTGCGCCTGTAGCGCCCCTTGGGCAGGACGAGCTGGGCCGTGGCGTTGGCGGGTATCTCCAGGGCCAGACTCAATTGGCCTGCCTGGGAAACGCGCCAGTCGGTCTGGATCAGGCCCATCGGCGAGACATGCTTGCCCGCGCCCTGCCGCGAGCTGGCGGTGATCAGCGGACGCACGAGGATACGGCGGAAGCCCGGCTCGAGGACGTCGATGCCGACCAGGCGTCGCATGATGAACCCGCTGACCGCGCCCAAGGCGTAGTGATTGTAGGAGTTCATCGCCACGTCGCCGGTGTCGCTGTTCCAGCGCTCCCACATAGTGGTCGCCCCCTTGTCGAGCATGTAGCCCCAAGAGGGGAAGCTGCGGCGCGTCAGGAGCGACATGGCCAGGCCAGCCTGGCCGCTGTCGGCCAGGGCGTCCAGGATGTAGGGGGTACCCAGGAAGCCGGTGGTCAGCGAGCCGCGGGCCTGGATCGCCGCGGCCAGACGCGCGCCGGCGTCCAGGCGCTGGGCGGGCGTCAACAGGTCAAAGCGCAGCGGCAGGATGTAGCTCGTCTGGCTGCCGTTGCCGATCTGCCCGTCGCCCTGGACAAAGGCCTTCAGGAACGCGGCGACGATGCGCTCGCGCTGGGCCTGGAAGTCCGCGGCCTCCTCCCGCCGCCCCGTGGCCAGGGCCATGTCCGCCATCATCGCGCAGTTGTGCGCCCAAAGCGCCGTGGCGATCAGGCCCTTGGGGGTGGTTTCGTCCCAGGGCGACTTGGCGTCCAAAGCCAGCCAATCGCCAAAGTCGATGCCGCGCTTGTGGCTCCAAAGGCCGTCGGGATTGGCCTTGGCGATCGCGGCGAGATAGCGCCGCATGGCGTCCCAGTTTTCCTCGATCACGGCGGTGGACCCCGAACGCCGCCAGGCCGTCCAGGGCAGCACGACGCCGGCGTCCGACCAGCCCGGCGTGGGTCCAATGGAAGCCGGCGGGCCGCTGGCGATGGGCGCGAAGATCGGAAAGCCCCCCTCGACGTCCTGGGCCAGACGCAGTTCTTCCATGAACCGGCGCGTGAAAAGCTCCACGTCCATGTTGAAGGCGGCCGCGTCCCAGAACACCTGGGCGTCGCCGGTCCATCCAAGCCTTTCGTCTCGCTGCGGGCAGTCGGTGGGTATGCCCACGAAGTTCGAACGCTGACTCCACAGCGCGTTGCGCCAAAGGCCCTGGATGGTCGGATCCTGGATCGCGACGCTGGCCGTCAGCGGCAGGTCGGTGTGGATCACCCCGGCCTTGAGATCGAAACGCTTCAGGCCTCTCAGACCGGAGACCTCGACGTATCGAAAGCCATGGAAGGTGAAGGCGGGCTGATAGGTCTCACCCTTGGTCGCGCCCGCGCAGACATAGCGATCGGTGGCGCGCGCCGCGCGCAGGTTGGCCTGGTCGGCGCGGCCGTCGGCGGTGAGGACCTCGGCGAACTTCATCGTCACCACGCCGCCCTCGGGGCCCAGCAACGAGACCTGGGGGACCCCGGCGAAGTTCTGGCCAAAATCGAAAACCGCGACGTCGTCTGACAGGTCGGTGCGCTTGACCGGAGCAAGCACCTGGGTGACCCGGACCGGCGCGATGATGTCGGCGCGGAGCGGGACTGGCGGCGGCGGGGCGCTGGCCACATCCTCCCAACCGCTTGGCGTCAGGCCTGGTTGATCCCAGCCCTCGATCGCCAGACGGGCGTCGAAGACCTCGCCGTTGTAGATTTCGGCCGAACGGACCGCGCTTTCCCGCAGCTTCCAGGTCGGGTCGGTCGCCACGACCTGACGTGAACCGTCGACATAGGTGATCTCGAGCTGGGCGAGCAGGCGGCGCGGCGCGGCTCCCAGAGCGAACCGCGAGCCCGGCGCAATGACGCTGGCGAACCAGCCGTCGGCGACCCAGAAGCCCAGGGCGTTCGGACCGGCCTTGACCAGACGCGTGACGTCGTAGGTCCGATAGGGCGTGCGGCGGCGATAGTCGGTATAGCCGGGGGCCATGAGCGCGTCGTCGACCCGTTGACCGTTGATCCGGGCCTGGAACCCGCCCAGCGCCGAGGCGTAAAGCCGGGCCGAGGCGATCGCGCCGCGGGCGTCGAACGTCTTGCGCATCAAGACCGCGGGCCTGGCCGGCCAGGGCGTGGCTGGCTGGGTTTCCAGCCGCTCGGCGATCGGCCACGGGCTGTCGTCGAAGTCCGGCGTCCGCCAGCCGGCCGGGCTCTCCAGCGAGGTCCGACATCTGCCCTTGGTGGTAATCCACAGCTTGCCGCCGTCGGCCAGATCAAGGCGCAGCAGGGCGCCGAACGCCCCGGACGGCGAAGGCAGGATGCCGCCATCGACCTTCACCTGCCCGGCGACGACGTGACGGCCCGCCGCCAGCTTCACGGGAATTTCCGTCAGCGGGGGCTTGGCGAAGTCAATGGACGCCGCTTGGAGGACGGGCTGGGGCTGATCGTCGATCCAGACGGCCTCCAGTCGATCAATCGCGCCAACCAAGAGAACGCCTTCGGCGGCGTGCTTGAGGTCAAAGCCGAGACGGAAATTGCGGGATTGCTTCGGCTGAGCCTCACCCGACCATACCCAGTCAAAGCCGGCCAATCTGTCCAGACGATCGCGCTCGGCTTCGGCCGCGATCCACTGCGCCGACCAATCCTGGGGCGTCGTCAGCCCCATTTCCCAGGACGAGGCGGCGGCGGCGCGCGCGCCAAGCTCGTCCCAGACCTCCACGCGCCAGAAGGCTCGGCTTCGGGCGGGCGGCTGGACCCCGGCATAGACGTGTCCAAGACTGTCGGCCGAAGCGATACGGCCGGTGTCCCACAGGTCGAAATCCCCGCGCGCCAGCTTGTCGGCGGTGGAGGAGACGCCGATCCGATAAGCGGCTTGCCGCGCTCCGGCCCGTCCACTGGCCAAGCGCCAGGACAGATGCGGACGCGGGGTGTCCAGGCCCAGCGGCGCGACAAGCGACTCGACCTTGAGATCGACAAGTCTGGGCGATGCGAGCGCGGCGGCTTCAGCGGGGGCGGCCGCGCCGGCCATGGACGCCGCGCCCGTCGTGGCCAATAGGGTTCGACGACTCATCATGGCAAGTTCTCCGCGCCGAAGGGCGACCGTGTCTGGATGTGGGCGGGCGAGGGGCCGGCGCGGGTGGCCGGCGCGAGAACCTGTCTGGCCAGGCTCACCGAGTCGGACGCCACATCGCGTTGGCCGAACCCTTCAAGGTCGACGCTGCGATGCGCTGTGCCGTTCTGCCTGGTCATTGAGCCCGCTTCCTCCAACGCTTCCGCGGCCGCGCTATCGCGGCTCGTCGCCTTATTAACAAACAAGCGATACCGCTTGCAAAGTCAGCGGTAAAGATGCAAACATACGGTACTGATCGCTTCTTTCTGCCGATCATAAGAACACCAACCAAAGGGGGGAAGCGTCATGCGTTCTCGTAGCCGTTCAATCTTCGTCTATGGCGCCGCCATCAGCGCGCTGTTGGGCGCGCCCGCATTCGCGCAATCGTCCACGGCCCAGGCCCAGACCGACGATGACGTCGTCTCCGAGATCGTCGTGACCGGCACCCTGATCCGCGGCGTCGCCCCGGTCGGCGCCAATGTGATTGGGGTGGACGAGGCCAAGATCAAGTCGACCGGTGCCCTGACCAACCAGCAGGTGCTGGCGCAGATTCCCGCCGTGTCCAGCCAGTTCGGCTACGCGCCGTCGACCACCACCGGCATCGGCGCCACCACGCAACGCCCCAATATCCGCAATCTCGGCAGCTCGGGCGGCAACACCACCCTTATTCTGGTCGACGGCCACAACATGGTGGGCGCTGGCATCCTGATGACCACGCCGGACTCCAACATGCTGCCGCCCAGCGTGCTGCAGCGGGTCGAGATCATGGCCGACGGCGGCTCCTCGCTCTACGGGGCCGACGCCGTGGGCGGCATCATCAACTTCATCACCCGCAAGAGCTTCGACGGCGTCGAGGTCTCGGGGCACTACGGCCTGGCCAAGGGCGGCTACCAGGCCGGCGACGTCAACGTGATCGGCGGCACGAGTTGGACGGGTGGTTCGGCCTATCTGGCGATTTCCCACAGCGAAAACACCAATCTGTCGGCCTCCAAGCGCGACTGGCCGCGCCAGGACCTGCGCGACCGGGGCGGCGACGACTATCGCGTCGCCACTTGCCCTGCGGCCAACATCACCGTGGGCTCGACCAACTACGCCTATCCCGGCCTGGTGGCCGGCACCCGCAACCTCTGTGACCTGGCGTTCTATTCGGACATCGTGCCGGAGGAACAGCAGGACTCCTTCTTCGGCGCCTTCAACCAGGAGCTAGGCGAACGCGTCAGCCTGCACGCCACGGCCTACTATACCGATCGCCAGACGACCCAGCAGGCCGCCCAACGCACCACAACCGGCCTGACGATTCCGCAGACCAATCCTTTCTTCGTGCGCGTGGCGCCGGGAACCAGCGAGTCGGTCGCCTTCAGCTTCGCGCCGATCCTGGGCGACTACGTGCGTTCGGACGCCTCGCTGACCCAATATGGCGTCACCCCGACCCTGACGGTCCGCCTGGGCGGCGACTGGCAGCTCAACACCATGCTGAACTACGGTCGCAGCAAGACCGGCACCCATCTGCCGGGCCTCAACCCCACCGCCCTGGCCGCCGCGGCGGCCGGAACGACGACGGCCACGGCGCTCAATCCGTTCGATCTGTCGCAGACCAACGCGGCCGTCATCTCCGGCATCGTCAACTACGGCAACAGCTCGCACAGCACCCAGACCCTGACCGAAGGCCGGATGATCGCCGACGGTCCGCTGTTCTCCCTGCCGGGCGGCGATGTCCGCGCCGCCATCGGGGTCGACCTGCAGCGCCAGGAGTCCGACGCGTTCAGCGTGAACGGACCCAGCGGCTCGTCGGCCGGCGCGTCCGTGAAAAACGCCCACCGCAACGTGTCCTCGGTCTTCGGCCAGGTCATCGTGCCGGTCATCGGGTCGGCCAACGCCTTGCCGCTGGTGCAGGCGCTCAAGCTCGACGCCTCGATCCGCTATGACGACTACAGCGACTTTGGCAGCACGACCAATCCCAAGATCGGCTTCACCTGGGACGTGGCGGGCGGTCTGACGCTGCGCGGCAACTACGGCACCTCGTTCAACGCTCCCAGCCTGGCCGACACCACCGGCGCGGTCGACACCCGCGCCTCGATCATCACGGTCAGCCCCTACCGGGCCGCCGGCTCGCCGATCACCGACCTCTTCCGCCCGACGATCGTGCTGGCGGGGGGCAATCCCGACCTGAAACCCCAGACCGCCGACACCTGGTCGATCGGCGCAGACTGGAAGCCGACCGGCCTTCCCGGCTTCACGGCGGGTGTCACCTACTGGGACATCAAGCTGAAGGACACGATCGTCGTGGCGCCGCCGGGCTTCCCGACCTCGCTGTTCACGGTTCCGGCCTTCCAGAAGTTCATCACCATCAACCCGACCCTGGCCCAGGCCCAGGCCGCCACGGCCGGGATGTTCATCGATGGCGCGCCGAACATCGCGGCGCTCTACGGCGCGACCACGCCCTATCTGATCCTGGACGCGCGGCGCAAGAACGTGGGCAATCTCTACGCCACCGGCCTGGACTTCAACGCCAACTACGTCAAATCGACCGACTTCGGCTCGGTGTTCGCGACCCTCTACGCCACGCGTCTGCTCGATCGAGACAGCGAGGCCTATGACGGCGCGGGCAAGGTCGACCTGCTTGGCGTCAACACCAGCAAGCTGCAGCTCAGCGCCACGGGCGGGGTGAACTGGGGCGGGCTGACGGCCCAGGCGACGCTCAACCATCGCCAGGGCTACAAGGTTACCGGCGCGGGCTCACAGACCAAGACCGGCTCCTTCGATCCCGTCAACCTGGCCTTCATCTACCGCTTCGACGAAGGTCAAGGCCAAAACCCAGGCTGGGCGCGCGGCATGACGCTGTCGCTGAACATCGACAACGCCTTCAACGAGAAGGTGCCGTTCCTCAACGTATCGCCGAGCCAGACCGTCCCGACCAACGGCTCGACCATCGGTCGCTTCTTCAACATGGGCCTGACCAAGCACTTCTAAGCTCCGCACTGCCTTCCCTTCTCGGAGCGACTAAGCGGCCAGCCCTTCCGGGCTGGCCGTCTTTTTTTGGGGCGCACGACACGACAAAAAAACGCCGCCAAGACCGGAAGATCTTGGCGGCGACGCGGGGTCAAGGTGAAGGCAAGACGGGGAGGAGAGCGGCGCCGCGGACGCCTACGGCCGGTCGCGCCCGCGAGGCTCATCGTGGCGCGGGGAGACCGCTGAACCTGGCGGCCTCAATCTGGTCGTCAATCAGGCCGGGGCCTTGCAGGTGAAGTTGGCCGCGTCGCGCGTCGAGCCCGCCCCATTGTAGTGGGCGGTCTTGGGCCAGGCGCACAGCGGGCGGCTGGCCGGCGGATCGCCGCCGCCCGCTTCGGTCGCGACAACGCGTTCGGGCGCCTGGCCCTTCTCGACCCAGGCCTCGAGCGCGGGCTGCATGTCGAAGACATTCGCGCCGGGTCCGCCGGCGCAGTGCATCATCCCCGGGACCATGAACAGCCGGACTTGGCTGGCTGCCTGGGGCGAGGTTTCGCGCACGGCTTGCAGATAGTTGATCGTCTCCAGGGGCGTGATCGCCGGATCGGCCCAGCCCTGGTACATGATCAGCTTACCGCCGCGCTTGGCGAACGCCCGTAGGTCCGGCTCGTCGGCGTTGATGGTCGCGCCGATGCGCGCCTTGGCGACCGGATAGTCCCGGTCCAGGTCGAAGGTCTCCACCTTCCAATTGGGATCATCGAACACCATCCAGCGGTAGATTTCCTGTCCGGCCATGGCGCCGATCGGGGAGAGGATCCACGCGCCCCAGTTGCCCGGCACGCCCTCGCTGCCCACGACCGGCCCGCCGATGACCCGCTCGCCGGATTTCAGACGCAGCCCGCCATAGATCCTGCGGAAACCGTCGACCTCGGCCGAGGTGAGGCAGGCGGCGCTGTCGGCGCCTTTGCATTGCAGTTCGACGGGGTCGAACTTGCAGGCCAGAGGATTTTCCAAGATCCCGTCCTTGACCCCGTCCAGGCCGTCGCACTTGGCCATGACGGCTCCGTGCACGAGGTTCAGCTTCGACGACAGGGTCGGAACCTCGCTGGAGATCCGACTATAGGAAATCAGCTGGGTGACGATCTCCAGATAGCGGCGCGCGGGGGCGCCGGCGATCACGCCGTCATAGTCGTCCGGATAGCGGCTGGCTTCCATGACGCCGTCGCGCCCGCCGTTCGAGCACCCCAGGAAATAGGCGTGCTTGGCCGGGCGGCCGTAATAGGCGCCGATCAGTTGCTTGGCCGCGACGGCGGCGACGTGGTTGCCACGATGGCCAAAGTCGATCACGGCCTGGGGTTTGCCATGGGCCCAGGACACGGCGTTGGCGACGGGAGCGTGCCCAACATCCGTGGCCACGGACGCGTAGCCTTGAGCGGTCGCCTTGCCGAGCAGCGCTCCGCCGCCGGGATTGAGGCCGCCGTCAAAGCCTGCCCCGCCGAGGGCGAAGAGCTTGTGGTTCCAGGTATCGGGCAACCATACCTCCACCCGGATATCGGAGTCGGCGACGGGATTGAGCCGCAGGCGCACGCGGCAAAGAGCGGTGGAGACCTTCGCCCCAGCGGTCTCGCCCGTGGCGATCGTCGCCCCCGGCGCGACGCGTTCCGCGCTTTCGACCCGGCCGCCGTCGATCCGGGCGCCAACCAGGCCAGCGCATCTCGCCGCGTCCGGCGCCAAGGCCAGATCCTGTGCGGCGGGTCCCGCGCCGGCGGGGGACTGGGCGCAGCCCCAGAGCCCCGCGGCGAGGGTCATCGCGCCGAGCGCCGCGCCTGTTCTAAGCCAAACATCGATACGGTTCATGCCCGCCCTCCCGCCGCCGCTTGTCAGGACCTCGCCAGCGCGCGGCAAAGCGCTGGCGATCGGTAAAGCCGCGGCAGCGCCGGAACGCAGACGCGGTTGGCTCACGCCATGCCCAACGGCGCCCCGACCCCGGTCGGCCGCGCCGCCGAAGGCGCGCGCTCAGTCAGGGACTCGGCGCGGCGCATAGGGGACGCGGGGCTAAGGCCGTTATCTCGAGCGATCTGGCCCAGGGTCAGGGCCGAGGGCTTGATCAGCCGGCGCTGTGTCGCGCGGTCCACGCCCAGGAGGCCAAACTTCTGGCTGTAGCCCGATAGCCATTCGTAGTTGTCCAAAAGGGTCCAATAGTAGTAGCCGCGGATGTCCGCGCCTTCCCCGATGACGCCATGGAGGTGGTCCAGCGCCTCGGCGATGAACTGTTCGCGCCGCTTGTCCTGATCGCCCGCCCAGCCGTTCTCGGTGACGATGATCGGCGTCTTGGTGCGCTCCCAGACGCGTCTGCAGACCTGGGCCAGGGCCTGGGGGCGATCGGCAAAGCCCATGGTGGTCACCCGCTCGTCCGGGGCCGGGCCGTAACCGCCGTCGGCCCGCGAGATGTAGCGTGTATAGGTCTGGACCCCGATGAAGTCGTCGCCACGCACCGCGTCCAGGAAGGGATCGACGTACTTCTCCAGTCGGCGGTCGCGATGGACCTCGCCGCCCGGCTCGGCCTGTTCGTCCTGGATCGACAACGTCAGGCCCACCTGAACGGACGGACGAACGGACTTGATGGCGTCGCGTCCCGCGGCGTGGGCGGACAGGCCCTGAGTAAGCAGGACATCGCGCGGCGTGGTCAGGAAGAAATTGGCCAGCGGCCCGCCCAGGGCGGCCTCGGCGGCGGCCAGCACCGGCGCGGCCTCGGGCGTGCGCAGCTTCTCATTGAACATCGGCTCGACCAGCACCGGCACGTTCAGTTCGTTGAACGTGCAGGCCCAGTCAAACCCGTCCAGGCGCGCGGCCGCGTGGGCGCAGTACCGACCGAACCGCTCAGGATAGTCCGCATCGTTCAGGCCGCCCAGGCGGGTGATCCAGGCCGGCGAGGTGAAGTGATGGAACGACAGCATGGGGGCCACGCCCACGCGCAGGCACGCGTCGATACATCTTTGATAGTGGTCCAGGGCGGCTTGCGAATACTGGCCCGGCTGCGGCTCGATGCGCGCCCACTCGATCCCGAAGCGGTAGGTGTTCAGGCCCAGGGCCGCGAGGATGGCGATGTCGTCACTGAAACGATTCCACTGGTCGACGCAGTCGCCCGAGGGCTCCTGGAACATCGAGGGACGGGCCTGCTCGAGCGCCCAGCAGTCCGAATTGGCGTTGCCGCCTTCGACCTGGTGGGGCGCCGTCGCCGAGCCCCAGAGAAAATTGTCGGGAAAACGCTTCATCACAGCTCGCTCTCTTCGGGACGGGGCCGGTTCGCCAGCCTCGCCGCCGAAGCGGCCGCCCACCAAAACAGTCAGTACTGCATCTAAATCTAGGGGGCGAGCTTGGTCGTTGCAACTGAAATCGTCGGCAAGGGGCGCGTGGAGCGCACCGCGGGTATCGGCTTTGACTGCGAGTACACCGACGTCGGCCAAGACAGCCTTTCGCCCGTGACCAAAAACGACGCCAATCCGGGCCAGCCCTTCGTGGGTGAGATCGCGTGGGTGGTTGTTGAACGCGGTCGTGACAGCCAGGAGCACTGATCGATCCAGCTACCTTCCTGAAGGTAGGGATGGCCAAGCCCTAGTTGGCGTTGCGGCCTCTCTGGGCTCGATACTGACGAGATGCGCCAAAGCCGCCCCCCAGGGCTCCGGCAATAGCTACGCCGGTCAGCCTTGACTTGGCCCCACAAGGCTCACCCTTTCACCTTGGCCAAGATGGAGCGGTCGATCTGGTCGATGGTGTTGATCCCGGTCAGGGCCATGGCCACCCGCATCTCCTTCTCGATCAGGTCCAGCAGCTGGGTCACGCCCGGCCCGCCCCGCGCGGCCAGGGCGTAGACGAAGGCCCGGCCCAGCAGCACGCCCTTGGCGCCCAGGGCCAGCATCCGCACCACGTCCAGGCCCGAGCGCACGCCGCTGTCGGCCAGCACGCTCAGCCTGTCGCCCACCGCCTCCGCGATGGCCGGCAAGGCGCGGGCCGAGGACAGCACCCCGTCCAGCTGCCGTCCGCCGTGGTTGGAGACCACGATGCCGTCGGCCCCGATGTCGGCGGCGGCCTTGGCGTCTTCCGGATCGAGCACGCCCTTGATCACCAGCGGCCCCTTCCACTGGTCGCGAATCCAGTCCAGGTCCTTCCACTGGATCGAGGGGTCGAAATTGGCGCCCAGCCAGCCCATGAAGTCCTCAAGGCCCGAGTTCGCGCCCAGCACGGGCGCGACATTGCCCAAGGTGTGGGGCCGGCCCATGACGCCGACGTCCCAGGCCCATTGCGGCTTGAACATCGCCTGCGCCAGGCGGCGCGCGGCGGCGTTGGGACCGCTCATGCCGGAATGGGCGTCGCGATAGCGGGCGCCGGGCACGGGCATGTCGACGGTGAACACCAGGGTCGTAGCGCCAGCGTCGGCGGCGCGGGCCAGGAGGTCGCGCATGAAGGCCCGGTCGCGCAGCACGTAGAGCTGGAACCATATCGGCGCGCTGCTGGCCTGGGAGACTTCCTTGAGGTCGCAGACCGAGACGGTCGACAGACAGAACGGCACGCCCTTGGCGGCCGCGGCCTTGGCCGCCTGGCACTCGCCCCGCCGCGCGTACATGCCCGTCAGCCCCACCGGGGCCAGGGCGACCGGCAGGGCCTGCTTGACGCCGAACAGGGTGGTCGACGGATCGACCTTGGAGACGTCCTTCAGCACCCTCTGGCGCAGGGATAGATCCGCAAGGTCCGAGACGTTGCGGAAGAGGGTCCGCTCGGCATAGGCGCCGCCGTCGATATAGTCGAACAGGAAGCGCGGCAGCTTGCGCCGCGCGGCTTCCCGGAAGTCCGTGGTGGACGAAACAATCATTTGAGACTCGTCTGGATAGGAGTGGATGGGCCCGCGTCTAGAGCCGGTCGAAGCCCAGGTGGCGACTGATCGCCAGGGCCGTAGACCAGACCGGTTCGACCAAGGCCGACATGCGCGCGTCATCCATGTATTGCGGCAGGCTCGAGAGGCTGAGAGCCGCGATAATCTGACCACTCGCCGCGCGGATCGGAGCGGCCACGCAGCGCACGCGGTCCTCGTTCTCCTCGATATCGAAGGCCGCGCCCAAGCGCTTATAGGTGCGCATGCGCCTGACGAACTCATCCTCGGAGTCCGGCGTCGACGCCAGGTCCGCATGAGCCTTGCGCCATTCGGCCTCGTCGGCGTCGAGCAACAAGGCCCGGCCAAGGGCGGTGGCCGCCAGGAGCCGGGTTTCGCCGATGACTGAGCGCACCTCGATACGGCGGTCGCCGCGAACCTGAGCGACGTATCGAACAAGGCCGCCCTCGCGAATGGCCAGGTTGACGGGGTCGTGCTCTTCCCGCGCCAGGCGCTCCAGATAGGGGCGGGCGGCGGCCGTCAGCGGATGGTTGGCTTCGGCCAGGGCGCCCAGGCGAAGTAGCTTGGCGCCGAGCAGATAGCCCTGGGCCGCCACCTGCAGGAACCCGCGTTTGACCAGGGCCGACGCCAGGCGATGGGTCGTGCTGCGCGTCAGCCCAAGACGCTGAGCCAGGGCCGCCAAGGGCAGGGGGCCTGAACGCCCCACAACGTCGAGCATGTCGACGCCCCGCGCCAACGTCTGGGCGCCGACCACCTTGGTGCCTGGCTCCTTGGGCGCCATTCTACTGCAGGTTCACGAACGCGCCGCCGTCGACCAGCAGGGCCGCGCCGGTCACGTACTTGGCGAGATCCGAGGCCAGGAAGACGATCGGCCCGGCCAGGTCGTCGGGCTCGCCCAGGCGGCCCAGCGGGATGCGGCCGGCCATGTATTCGCGCTTGGCGACGTCGGCCAGGTCTTCCTTGTTGATCGCCGTCTCAATGGTGCCCGGCAGCACCGAGTTGCAGCGGATACCGTACTTGCCCAGCGCGATGGCGGTCGACTGCATGAGACTGTGCACGCCGGCCTTGGTCGGGGTGTAATGGGTCTGCATGCCGCCACCGACCAGGGCGCTGATCGAGCTGACCGCGATGATGGCGCCGCCCTCGCCCTGCTGAACCATCTGATTGGCCGCCGCCTGCACCATGTAATAGGCGCCGAACAGATTGACCTTCATCGTCCGCTCCATGACCTCGGGCGGCATGTCGAGGAAGGCGTGGAACGGGCAGATGCCGGCGTTGTTGACGAAGACGTCGACCCGGCCGAAAGCCGCGACGGCCGCATCGACGAAGGCTTGAGCGGTCTCGACCTTGGCCACGTCGCCCTTCACGGCGATGGCGCGGCGGCCCAATGAGCGGATATGGGCGACCGCCTCCTCGGCGCCCGCGTCATCGGCATGGTAGTTGATCGCCACGTCCGCGCCATGCCGCGCGCAACCGATGGCCGCCGCCTTGCCGATCCCGCCCGAGGCGCCGGTCACCAGCACCACCTTGTCCTTCAGAAGCATGCCTTCTCCTAGCGTTCGGGCGCGGCGGCGGGCCGCGACTTTTGGGGGGAGGGGAGAACCGTCGACCTGTCGGGCGCGCGCCAGCCCAGGTCGCGACTGATGGCCCAGGCCGTCTCCAGAACGTCGGACGAGAGGCCGTTCATGCGCGCATCGTCCATGTATTGGCGGGCGCTGGTCAGGCTGATGGCCGCGACGATCTTGCCCTCGACGTCGCGGACGGGCGCGGCCACGCACCGGACGTGATCGGGATTTTCTTCCAGATCGAAGGCCACGCCCGTGGCGCGGTAGGCGGCCATGCGACCAAGCCATTCGGCCAGGCCGATCGGATAGTCCCGCCCCTCCGCCTGTTCGGTTTGGTAGACCTCCACCAGCCTGTCTTGGCTGGCGTCCAGCAGGAGCGCCTTGCCAAGGCCGGTCGAGCGCAAAGGCTGTCGCTCGCCGATCCGCGAACTGATGTCCACCCGCCGGGACCCGGCGATTTTGTCGAGATAGAGCACCTTGTCCTGGTCGAGGACGCCCAGGTGGACGGTGTCGGCGCTGCGCGAGGAGAGCACTTCCAGATGCTCTCGGGCGCTTTTGGCCAGATTGGTCTGCCGCGAGGCGATGAAGCCCAATTCCAGCAGCTTGGGACCCAGCGCGTAGCCCACGCGGGGCGTGAAGCTGAGATAGCGGTGCTCGACCAGGGTCGTGGCCAGTCGGTATGTCGTGGTGCGCGTCAGGCCCAGGGTCGCGGCCAGATCGCCCAATTCGACATGGCCGCGGCTGACGGCGTTCAGGACCTCCAGACCGCGAACCAGGGTTCGGCTGGCGGCCTTGGTCTCGACCTCGTCGGCCGTCGGATCGGGAGCGTTCGAAATTTCCATTCCGTGGTTGCCATAACCAACAAATGGAACTTATACAAGCAAACACGACTGATCGTAATTGAGAGCGCGGCGTCGAGTCGCCGGTCCTGGAGTCGAGCCCGGGGCCGGCGCGATCGCGCTACAAACAAGCCGTCAGTCCTGTTGAAATCTCTTGAGGTCGTCGAGGTTGGGATGCCGTTTCCGTTGATCAAGCAGGTTCGGGCCTATGTCGTGCGCGGCGGCGGCGCCGACTATCACGACCAGGGCGAAGGCCACTGGATCGACGATCACATCGCCACGCCGATGTCGCGCTATCCGGAATACCGCCAGAGCCGCCAGAGCTTCGGGATCAACGTGCTGGGCACGCTGGTCGTCGAGATCGAGGCCGCCGACGGCACGGTCGGATTCGCGGTGACCACCGGCGGCGAACCCGCCGCCTACATCGTCGAAAAGCACCTGGCCCGCTTCCTGGAAGGCCGCAATCCGGCCGAGGTCGAGAAGATCTGGGACCAGATGTACTTCTCCACCCAGTACTACGGCCGCAAGGGCCTGGTGGTGAACGCCATCTCGGGCGTCGACCTGGCCCTGTGGGACCTGCTGGGCAAGCTGCGCCAGGAGCCGGTCTACCAGCTGCTGGGCGGCAAGGTCCGCGACGAGCTGACCTTCTACGCCACGGGCGCGCGTCCCGACCTGGCCAAGCAGATGGGCTTCATCGGCGGCAAGATGCCCCTGCACCACGGCCCGGCCGAGGGTGAGGAAGGCCTGCGCAAGAACCTGGAAGAACTGGCTGTCATGCGCGAGCGCACGGGCGAGGACTTCTGGCTGATGTTCGACTGCTGGATGGCGCTGGATCTTAACTACGCCACCAAGCTGGCCCACAAGGCCCACGAGTACGGCCTGAAGTGGATCGAGGAAGCCCTGAGCCCCGACGACTACTGGGGCTATCGCGACCTGAAGAAGAACGCCCCCAAGGGCATGCTGGTCACCACCGGCGAGCACGAAGCCACCCGCTGGGGCTTCCGCATGCTGCTGGAGATGGAGTGCTGCGACATCATCCAGCCCGACGTGGGCTGGTGCGGCGGCATGACCGAGCTGGTGAAGATCTCCAACCTCGCCGACAGCCGCGGCGTGATGTGCATCCCGCACGGCTCCAGCGTCTACAGCTACCACTTCGTCACCACGCGCCATAACAGCCCGTTCGCCGAGTTCCTGATGATGGCCCCCAAGGCCGACGGGGTGGTGCCGATGTTCCACCCGCAGCTGATCGGCGAACCCGTTCCGGTGAACGGCAAGCTGAAACTCTCCGACGCGCCGGGCTTCGGCGTCGAACTCAATCGCGAGGTCGGTCTGCACCGGCCTTACGCCCGCTAGACCTCCCTGAAGGCAAAGACCCATGAAACTCCTCCGCTACGGCCCCAAGGGCGCCGAGAAGCCCGGCCTGCTCGATTCCGAAGGCCAGATCCGCGACTTGTCCGGCGTGATCGCCGACATCACCGGCGCGACCCTGACGCCGGCCGGCCTGGCCGAACTGGCCGCCATCCCGCTGTCGATGTTGCCGGTGGTCCAGGGTGCCCCGCGTTACGGTTGCCCGATCAACGGCGTCTCCAAGTTTATCGCCGTGGGCCTCAACTTCGCCGACCACGCCGCCGAGTCGAACCTGCCGATCCCGGAAGAACCGGTGCTGTTCACCAAGGCCGTCAGCTGCCTGCAGGGCCCCAACGACCCGGTGATGATCCCGCGCGGTTCGGAAAAGACCGACTGGGAGGTCGAGCTGGGCGTCGTGATCGGTTCGCGCGCCTCGTACGTCTCCGAAGCCGAGGCCCTGGACCACGTGGCCGGCTACGTGCTGATCAACGACGTCTCCGAGCGCGCCTTCCAGATCGAGCGCGGCGGCACCTGGGACAAGGGCAAGGGCTGCGACACCTTCGGTCCGGTCGGCCCGTGGGTTGTGACCGCCGACGAGGTCGGCGATCCCCAGAACCTCGCCATGTGGCTCGACATCAATGGCAAGCGCATGCAGGACGGCTCGTCCAAGACGATGATCTTCGGCATCGCCAAGCTCGTTTCCTACATCAGCGAGTTCATGACGCTGGAACCGGGCGACCTGATCACCACCGGCACGCCTCCCGGCGTGGGCCTGGGTCAAAAGCCCGTGCCTGTCTATCTGAAGGCCGGCGACGAGATCCGCCTGGGCATCGAGAAGCTGGGCGAGCAGCGCCAGATCGTCGTGGCCTGGTCCAAGGACGGCGCCCAATGAGCCGGTTCGCAGGCCGCTTTTCGGGCCGCCGCGCGGTGATCACCGGCGGGGCCTCGGGCCTGGGCAAGGCCGTGGCCGCGCGCATGGTCGCCGAGGGCGGCCAGGTCGTGCTGTGGGACCTCGATCAAGCTCTCCTCGACAAGGCCGTGGAAGAGGTCGGGGCCCTGCGCGGCGTCGCGCTGGATGTCTCCGATCCGGTCCAGGTCGCCGCGGCGGCGGCGACCGCCCAGGCGGCCCTGGGCGGCGTCGACATCCTCGTGGCCTCGGCGGGCATCACCGGAGCGACGGTTCCGGTCACCGAGTTTCCGCTCGATAACTGGAAGCGGGTGATCGACATCAATCTGAACGGCGTCTTCTACTGCTGCCGTGAACTGGCCCCGCTGATGCTCGCGGGCGGCTATGGCCGCATCGTCAACGTCGCCTCGGTGGCGGGCAAGGAAGGCAATCCCAACGCCAGCGCCTATTCGGCCTCCAAGGCCGGCGTCATCGGCTTTACCAAATCGCTGGGCAAGGAGCTGGCCGGCACGGGCGTGATGGTCAACGCTCTCACCCCGGCCGCCTTCGAAACCCCGATCTTCCTGCAGATGCCGCAGAGCCAGATCGACTACATGAAATCGAAGATCCCGATGGGCCGCTTTGGCCAGGTCGAGGAGAACGCGGCCATGATCTGCTTCATGGCGTCGGAGGAGTGCAGCTTCACCACGGCGGCGACCTTCGACACCTCGGGCGGTCGAACCACGTTCTAGGGGAGGGCGTCCATGGCCTACACCGGCCCCATCGTGGATCCCCACATGCATCTGTGGGACCTGGACCGGCACTACTACGGCTGGCTGCAGGACGAGCCGCTGCCGCACAATCCGGCCGGGGACACCTCGGGCATCGCCTACAGGTCCTATGGTCTGGACGACTATCTGGCCGAGACGCGGGGCTGGAACGTCATCCAGACCGTGCATGTCGAATGCGGCCTGCCGCCCAAGGACCAGCTGTCGGAGACCGACTGGCTGCAGGAGATCGCCGAGCGCCGGGGATTTCCGCAGGCCATAGTCGCCGGCGCCTGCCTGGAACTGCCCGACGTCGAGCCGCTGCTGGAGGCGCACGCCGCCCGCAGCAACGTCCGCGGGGTGCGCCAGATCGTCAACTGGCACACCAACCCGCTGAAGACCTACACGCGACGCGATCTCCTCAAGAACCCCGCCTGGCGGGCCGGCTTTGGCCTACTCGCCAAGCATGGCCTGTCGTTCGATCTGCAGCTCTATCCGGCCCAGATGTTCGACGCCGCCCGCCTCGCGGCCGACCATCCCGACACGCCCATCATCGTCAACCACGCCGGCATGCCGACCGATCGCGACGCGGCGGGTCTGGCGGTCTGGGCGACGGGGATGGACGCCCTGGCCGCCGCGCCCAACGTGTCGGTCAAGATTTCCAACTTCGGCGGGGTCGACCGCAATTGGTCGGCGACGGGCATCGAGACCTACGTTCACCAGTTGCTCGACTATTTTGGTGTCGAGCGCGTGATGTTCGCCAGCAATTTCCCGGTCGATCGCGTCCACGGCGCGTTCGGCAAGCATTTCGCCGCCTTCGACTACGCCTCGCGCGGCCTCAACGCCGGCGAGCGCCAGGCGGTCTTCGCCGACAACGCCGCCCGAATTTACCGCCTCTAGACCACCGACCGCGCCAAGCCGCCGCCAGAGCGGCTGGAGGAAAGCCACAATCGTTCGCCCCAAGCGACGCCAGGAGATCGACCTATGACCCCCAACCCCTTGCTGGGCGTGCTGTTCCACTGGCTCGGCGGCCTGGCCTCGGCCAGCTTCTACGTGCCCTATCGCGGCGTGCGCCGCTGGTCCTGGGAGATCTTCTGGCTGACGGGAGGCGTCTTCTCCTGGCTCCTGGCCCCCTGGACCATCGCCTTTCTCCAGACCAAGGACCTGGGCGGGGTCATGGCCCAGGTTCCCCACTCGGTCGCGGGTCTGTGCGTCCTGTTCGGCGTGCTGTGGGGCTTTGGCGGCCTGACCTACGGCCTGACCATGCGCTATTTGGGCCTGTCCCTGGGCATGGCCGTGGTGCTGGGCCTATGCACGGTGTTCGGCACCCTGATCCCGCCGCTCGTACAGGGCGATTTCGCCGACAAGCTGCTGGCGACGACCTCCGGCCGGATCATCCTGCTGGGCCTGCTAATCACGATCGCCGGCATCGTGGTGGTGGCCCTGGCGGGGGCGCGCAAGGACGCGGCGCTATCCGAGGACGCCAAGAAGGCGGTCATCGCCGAGTTCGACTTCAAGAAGGGCGTGGCCGTGGCGATCTTCTCGGGGATCATGTCGGCCTGTTTCGCCTTCGGCCTGGCGGCTGGCGAGCCGATCAAGGCCCTGTCGGCGGCGGCCGGCACCGGCCCGCTGTGGACCGGCCTGCCGGTTCTCTGCCTGGTGATGTTCGGCGGCCTGATCACCAACGGCCTGTGGTGCGGATTTCTGATCCTGCGCAACAAGAGCGCGGGCCAGTGGATGGGCGCGGTCAGCCCGGCGGAAGTTTCCGACAAGCCCGAGGTGGCGGCCCTGAAGCGCTCGCCCTTGCTGGTCAACTACCTGCTGTGCGCCGTGGCCGGGACGGCCTGGTACTTCCAGTTCTTCTTCTACACCATGGGCGAAAGCCAGATGGGCAAGTTCGGCTTCTCCAGCTGGACCCTGCATATGGCCAGCATCATCATCTTCGGCACCGTCTGGGGGTTCGCGCTGCGGGAGTGGAAGGACGCCCGCCCGGCGGTCAAGGCCGCCGTGTGGAGCGGGGTGGGACTGCTGATCCTGGCCACCATCGTCATCGGCTACGGCAACAAGATCGGCGCGACCTGAGGCCGCCGGCCATCAGTCCAAAATGACGTTCGTGGAGAACCCGATGCCCCTCTCGAGCGACCCGCGCGGCCTGCTCCTGGCGCCACGCCGCCCAGGCCTGTCGCGACGAGGCCTTCTGGCCCTGGGCGGGGCCGCGGCCCTGGGATCGGTCGCGACCGCCCGGACCGCTTGGGCCGGCGGCGCGCATTTTGACTGGACCCTGGCGGGGCCCGACGCGGGGGGATTCAGCGCCGCGGGCCTGGCGAACGTTCGCGCGACCATCCAAAAGCACATCGAGGCGGCCGACACCCCAGGCGCGGTGAGCGCCATCGTCCGCAACGGCAAACTGGTCTGGTACGAAGCTCTAGGCTTCCGGGATCCGGTGGCGGGCGAGCCCATGCGCAAGGACGACATCTTCCGGATGATGTCCTCGACCAAACATGTCACCGCCATCGCCGTCCTGATGATGATCGAGGACGGAAAATTGTCGCTGGACGACAAGGTCAGCCGCTTCATTCCGACCTTCAAGGACATGAAGGTGGCGGTCTTGCCGCCCGGCGTGACCGACATTTCCCAGGCCCAGCTCGTGCCGGCCGAGCGCGAGATCACCATCGAGCACCTGCTCACCCACACCTCCGGCATCACCAGCGTCGGCGACAAGCTCTCGCCGAGCCCGGCCGCCGCCCTCAACAGGATCCAGCGCGCCCCGGACGAAACCTTGGAGACCTGGACCCGCAAGCTGGGAACCGCGGTGCTCGACTTCCAACCGGGAACCAGGTTCAGCTATTCCCCGACCGACGCCCTGGATGTGGCGCTGCGCATCGTCGAAATCACCTCGGGGCAGCCGGCGGACGTCTTCCTGCGCGAGCGCCTCTTCGAACCGCTCGACATGCGTGACACCGGCTTCAACCTCTCGGCCGCGCAGACCTCGCGCCTGGTCAAGATCTTCGGTCGGATCAACGGACAGTGGTCGGCCCAGGATCACGTCTTCGGGCCCGGTCCGTATCGCTATTTCTCGGGCGGCGGCGGCCTCTTTGGCACCGTGCACGACTTCATCAATCTGGAGTTCATGCTGCTCAATCGCGGTCAGTTCAACGGTCGCCGGATCCTGCGGCCCGAAAGCGTCGCCCTGATGACCCGCGATCACGCCGGCGCCCTGTTCCGGCAATGGATTCCGCCGCTCACCGCCGGCCATGGATTTGGCCTGACCGTGCGGATCGTCGAGGATCCGGCCAAGGCCAACGGCCGGGGCGTCGGCGCCTTCGGCTGGGGCGGCGCCTACGGCACCGACAGTTGGGTCGATCCCCAGCGCCAGATGGTCGCGGCCTTCTTTCAACAGGTCAAGCCGCTGACCTTCGCCGTCGAAAACGATTTCGAGAAGGCCGTTCACGCCGCCATCGTAAGCTGACGCCGTCCGAAGGCCGATGACGTCCACGGTCCCGGCTTTCGTCCTTTCAGGTTCAACAGCGCGTCAGCGCCTCGGCTCGGTGTTGGCCCGCGCCAAGGCCCCATGCGTCGCGAGCCATCGCTCCAGGGCGTCTGTCCAGCCGTCGACCGGCAGCCCCTTGGCGCGCATCCCAAACCCATGCCGCCCCTGCTGATAGAGGTGAAGTTCAGCGGGTCGACCGGCCTTGGTCCACAGATCAAACAGTCGCTCGCTGCCCTCGACGGGGACGGTCTCGTCGTCCTGGGTCGCGACGATGAAAAGCGGCGGCGCGTCCTTGGCGACGGGCCGTTCGACCGCGGCCATGCCGTAGATCGGCGCGGCGAAGTCAGGCCGAACATCCTGGGCCCCCTCGAGCACCAGGCCCATGGTCGTGATCGCGCCGGCCGAGAAGCCGATCATCCCCACGCGATGAGGATCGACACCCCATTTCGCGGCGTCGGACCGGACCCTTCGGACGGCCTGGCCGACATCGGCCAGCGCCAACTGCCGCCCAGGCTCCAGGACCCGGCGAAGAAACTCCGCGGCGCTTTTCGGCGCGGGGCCGGCCGGCGGCGTCACCTTGCCGACCCTATATTTGACAACAAAGGCGGTGACCCCGCGCGCGGCGAGCCAGCGGCCCGCCTCCAGGCCCTCGTGGTCCCAGGCCAGGGCCGCGAACCCGCCCCCGGGCACGACCAGCATCGCCGCGCCCGTCGCCTTGCCAGGCTCGGGTCTGATCACCGTCATCGTGGGCTGACTGACATCGACGACGACACCGATCGACCCGATGCCGGGCAGGTCCACCTGCTTGTAGGTCTCAGGCCCCGAGACATCGACCGACAGCGGCGCAGGCCCCGGCCAGAGGGGGACGATCTCCTCTTGGCGGCCCGAAGCCGCCAGAGGGGCGACGGGGGAGGGGGCGACCAGCGACGCCTGACCGGGCCTCGCGGCGATGGCGGGAGGGACGATCGCCCAGGCCGCGCCCAAGGCGACCAGGGTCATCACGGTTGATCGGTGCGCGCGCATGGTCAGGTTCCCCAAGGTCGTCCCGCGGCGGCGGGAGGCTCCGAGCGACAGGCTTGATCGGAGGGCCGACGCGGAACGCCCAGCATTGGATAACGCGATCGCGTGAGTAAACAAGCGATCTTGACCGCTTTTTAATTTTACACAGCCTCAGAAACAGTACTCACTGCTTGCAATTGAATCGCCGAGAGCTAGGCTGCGCCGAAAAGGGGGGCGCGGGCCTCAAATCGGTCGCGGAGGAGGCGAGCACCTTGGGGACAACCCAGAACTTGACGCGCACCATGGCCGCCCTGGTCCTGTGCGGAGCGCTCGCCGCCTGCGCCACCGCGCCCGATGGCGCGACGCGTCGTCGACCGGCGGCGGACTTCGCCTCGGTTCGGACCGGTGTCGAGGCGGACCTCGCCGAGCATCGCTATCCGGGCGCGGCCTTCGCCATCGCGCGTCGCGACAAGGTGCTCGACATCGAGGCCGTTGGCCTGGCCGACACCCAAACCCGCTCGCCAGTGCGCATCGACAGCATCTTCCAGCAAATGTCGATGACCAAGCCCGTCACCGCGGTCGCCGTGATGATCCTCGTGCAGGACGGCAAGCTCGATCTCGACGCGCCGGTCAGCAAGGTGCTTCCGGAATTTCAGGGCTTCGGGCCGGCCGGGGCCCCGCCCCTGACCCTGCGCCACCTGCTCACCCATACGAGCGGCATTGGCTTTGGCTCCTTGCCTTTCGCCCCCAGCACCCTGGAGCAACGGGTGCACGCCACGGCGATGGCCAAGCGGACCGTGCCGGCCGGAAGCGCCTGGGCCTACAGCGGCGTGGAAGGCGCGGATGTCGCCGCCCGTGTCGTCGAGGTCGTCGCCGGCGAACCGTACGACGCCTTCGTGCGACGCAAGATCTTCAGCCCGCTCGGCATGAAGGACACCGGCTATAGCCTGAACGTCGAGCAGAAGGGACGTCTGGTCGGGCTCTACGAGGCCAAGGCGAGCGCCCTGACGCCGGCCAAGCCGATGTTCCCGCCCCTGACCTATCCGTCTGGCGGCGCGGGCCTCTATTCCACGGTGGGCGATTACCTTCGTCTGGCCCAGATGCTGGCCAACGACGGCGCGCTCGACGGCGTGCGGATTCTCAAGCCCGCCTCGGTCGCCGAGATCCGGCGCGCACAGATCCCCGCGGGTTTTCCCGGCCTTTCGCCGGGGCTGGACTACGGCCTGATGGTCCGGCGTATCGGCGACCCGGTCGCGGCCGGGTCGCCCCTTCCGGCCGGGGCCTATGGCTGGAGCGGCGCCTATGGCACGCACTTCTGGGTCGATCCGACCACGGGCCTGGCCGCGGTCTGGATGATCAGCCTGAGCAACGCCGGCGGCGCCGGCTCGCCCGACGCCCTGACGTTCGAGAAGCGGGTGACCCAGGCCTGCCAGCGCAATCGGCGCTGTGGCCAATAGACCGGAGGAGGCGCGATGAACCCGATCGCTCGCCGCGGCCTGCTGGGCCTGGCCGCCGCCGGCGCTGTAAGCCCGGCTCTAGCCGCCGCCCCGGCCGCGCCGCCACGGCGCACGCCTGGCCGGCCGCTCCCCAACCCCATCCAGCCGGTGGTCGAGACCCAGGGCGGACGGCTTCGAGGCGTGGAGAGCGCGGGGGTTCGCATCTTCAAGGGCGTGCCCTATGGGGCCACGACCGCCGGGGCCAACCGTTTCCTGCCGCCGCGCCCCGCGCCCGCCTGGGCGGGCGTGCGCGACGCCCTGGCCTTCGGGCCCCAGTGCCCGGTTTCGCCCGCCTCCAGTCAGGACGGCCCCCTGGTCGAAGCGCCCGAGGACAGCTTCCTGCTCTACCGGAACTATTTGCCGCATGTTCCGCACGAGGATTGTCTTCGTCTCAACGTCTGGGCCCCGAGCGGCGCGGGTCGGCGACCGGTCATGATCTATATGCACGGCGGCGCCTTCGCGGCCGGATCCGGACATGACCTTCTGGCCTACGATGGCGAGAACCTGGCGCGTCGCGGCGACGTGGTCGTCATCACCCACAATCACCGCCTCAACCTCTTCGGCTATCTGGATCTGTCGGGCTTCGGCGGCAAATGGTCGGAATCGGTGAACCTTGGCCTGCAGGACATCGTGGCGGTCCTGCGCTGGGTGCGCGCCAACGCGGCGGCCTTCGGCGGCGATCCGGACAACGTGACCCTCTTTGGCCAGTCGGGCGGCGGCGGCAAGGTCCAGGCCTTGATGGCCATGCCCTCGGCCAGGGGGCTTTTCCACAAGGCCATCGTCCAGAGCGGCGCGATTCCCGGCTTCGGCGTGACCAGCAAGGACGCCGCCGCGCGGCTGACCCGGGCCGTGCTCGACGACCTGGAGATCGCCGACGGCGACCTGGATCGGCTCGCCGGCCTGCCGACGGACGCGCTGTGCCGCGCGGCGGGCGCGGCCGGCCGTTTCCTGCAGTGGTCGCCGGTGGTCGACGGCGCCGTCCTTCCGCATGCGCCCGGCTCAACGGAGGGTCTTGCCCCAGGCGTGCCCCTGATGGTGGGCACCGTGCTCAATGAGCTGGTCAATCCAGTGGGGCGCGCCGACAGCGAGCGCTATGACGACGTCGCGCTCCTGGCCGACGCCTCCAAGGCCTATGGGGCGCGCGGCGCGAGGATCGTGGCGGCCTACCAGAGCGCCCATCCCGATCGGGCGCCGATCGAGTTGTGGTGCGCGATGCAGACCGCCGGCATTCGCGACGCTGCCTATGCCCTGGCGGACCGCAAGCACGCGGTCGACGGCAAGGTCTGGCAATACCTTTTCACCTGGCGCACGCCCATGCTCCAGGGCCGTCCCAAGACCTTCCACAGCGCCGAGATCGCGTTCGTTTTCGACAACGCCGGTCTCTGCGTGAACCAGACCGGCGGCGGGCCGCAGGCCCTGCGCCTGGCCGGCCAGATGGCCGACGCCTGGTGCGCTTTCGCCAGGCGCGGACAACCGGGCCATCCAGGCCTTCCCGACTGGCCCACTTTCGGCGCCGACCGCGCCACCATGATTTTCGACGCCCCGTGCCGTGTCGCGCCCGAGCCGGAAGGGGCGGCCGTCAGGCTAGCCCTGGCGAAGGCCTAGACCCGCAGCGCGGCCAACGGATCAAAGGAGTTCAAATGCGTCACATCCTGTTCGCCACCGCCGCCCTGCTGGGCGCTGGCCTCGCACACCCTGCTCTGGCGCAACGGATCGACGCCAAGACCTTCGCCAGCCCGCCGGCGCAGTATCGCCCCACCATCACCTTGGACGAAGGCTCGGGATACAAGGGCCCCCTCGATGTCGTCGCCAAACGCGCGATCTTCGAGCTCGACGCGGGCGGGATCCTGATCAATCCGCAAGGCGACCCCAGCCGCAAGAAGCCGTTCGACACCGCCGGCCTGATTAAGATGCCGATCGGCTTGCTGGACCGCTATCCGGCCCACGCCTCGCCCTGGTTGCCCAAGGCGCTGCCGGGGGAGGCGCGGTTTGGATCCTATCTCGCCGACGGCAAGGCCGGTCCGGGCGAGGCGCCAGGTCTTGGTTACATGACCCCACAATGGTTCTCCGCGGTCCAAGGCGTCCTGGATCAAGCCCGACGCGAGGGTCGCTATGTCACCTATTACGACGAGGCCGGCTTTCCGAGCGGCAGCGCCGACGGCACGATCCCGGCCAAATACTATCGCAAGCTGATCCGGCGGGAGGAAACGACCGTTTCGGCCTCGCAGCCCTACCGCCTGGACCTGGAGAGCGCAGAGCGGCCAACGGCGGTCGTCGCACTCAACACCGCCAACAACGAGCGCGTCGACCTGCTGGCCAACGCCAAGGGCGACCGGATCGATTGGGTCGCGCCATACGGCAATTGGCGTGTCCAACGGTTTTACATCGCCACCGCGGCGGCCAAGGGCATGAGTCCGGACTACTACGCCACGGCCGACTACCTCGATCCTGAAGCCACGCAGTGGTTTATCAAGGCCAGCTACGACCGCGCGCACGAGACCCTGGGCAAGGCGTTCGGCGAGACGATCAAGTTCACCTTCTTCGACGACGTCGGCATCCTGATGGACGAGAAGACCTGGAACCCGGCGATCGCGACGCGTTTCGAGGCGCTGACGGGTCGGCCGGCGGCCCTCTATTATCCCGCGCTTTGGGCGGATATCGGCCCCGACACCGTCCCCGCCCGGGTCGGGTTCTTCAAGGCTCGGGCCGAGATCCTCGGCGAGACCTTTCCCAAGCTCATCACCGACTGGGCGCATGACCACGGCGTGAGGTCCACTGGCCACGCACCGGGCAACTATGATCTGCAGCCGACCGACACCATCGGCGACCCCTTCAAGTTCTATGGCCATACCGACGTGCCGATGGCCGACGTGCTCTGGGGCGTGGGCTTCGCACGCAGCGGCTTCAAACTGATCAGCTCGGTCTCGGCCGAGCGCGACCTGCCGCTGACGGCGGCCGAGGCCTTCAGCATCGACAACGACGCCAACGGCTACCGACGGACCATCGAGCTCTTCGTCCGGGGCTTCAACCATTTCGTCCTCGGCGGGCGCGAACCCTCCAAGCCGATCGGCACCGGCGCGGACCTGGTGCGCTGGACCGGGCGCAGCGCCTACCTCCTGCAGGGCGGCCGCCATGTCGCCGACATCGCCGTGATGTTCCCCATCGAGTCGCTGCAGGCCTTCTACAGCTTCAACGCTCCGGGCAATTCCGCGGACCTGCCGACCGGCGCCTACGCCTATGCCGACGCCGACTATCAGGCCGTCGGCGAGATGCTGCTGAGCGACCTGCACCGGGACTTCACCTTCATCCATCCCGACGCGCTGGCCGGCGACAAGTTGCAGGTCAAGGGCGCGAGCCTGGAGATGAGCAACAAGATCAACCGCGAACAGTTCAAGGCCGTGGTCCTACCGGGCGGGGAGGTGATCTCCGTCGCGGCACTGGCCAAGATCAAGGCGTTCTGGGACGCGGGCGGCGCGGTCGTCGCCACCTCCAAGCTTCCGTCGCGATCGGCCGAGTTTGGCCAGGACGCCAAGATCGGCGCGATGGTCGCGGCGATATTCGGAGGCCCGGACGCGGCGGCGGGAGACGTGCATCGCAACGCCGCCGGCGGTCGCGCGGTGTTCCTGGCCAAACCGAGCCCCGAAAGCCTGGCGCAGGCGCTCGATGCGCTCAAGCTGACGCCGGATGTCGGGTTCGAAGGCCCGATCGCCACCAAGGGGATCGGCGTGTTCGGCTATACCCATCGCCAACGCGATGGCCGCGACATCTACTATTTTGGCAATTCCAGCGACGGGCCGGTGCAGACCCTCGTCACCGTGCGCGGCCGGCTCGACAAGGCCGCGTTCTGGAACCCGCACGACGGCAAGACGACCGCGATTTCGGGTCTTCGTCATCTGGAGGGTCCGGACGGTCCCAGAACGCAGTTCTCGCTGCGCGTCGAGGCCCTCTCCAGCCTGGCCGTGGTCGGGGTCCAGAAATAATCCCGCGCGAGCGCGCCGTCGCGGCGCGTTCGCCGCGGGGCGAGCGCCCGTTCAGGCGCTCACGGCAGATGCGTTTTCCACCGATATCGGTGAACGGAGCAGGACGATGAGCGGCCTACAACGGCAATCGATCATGGCCACCCAGCGCGCGGCGCTGCTGGCCGGCGGCGCGGCTTTGGCCCTGGCGGCCGCGGTCGCCGCCGGCCACGCCGCCGCGCCGACGCAGGCCCGCCCCGTGGCCAAGGCGCTCACCCTTCAGGAGGCGACGGCCTGCAAGGCGCTGACGGGCAGAACATTCGGCGACACGCGCGTGGAGCGCGTCGAGATCGTGTCGGCCGGGCAAAAGGGCGGTCGCAACCTGTTCGGGTCGAGCAGGGCCATCGTGCCGTTCTGTCGTGTGCATGCGGTCGGCTCCTCGGGCCCCGGTTCCTCGATCCGGATCGAGGTGCTGCTGCCAGCGACGTGGAACGGCAAGCTGCTCGGCGTCGGCGGCGGAGGATTGAGCGGCGGCCTGAGCGGATCCACCGGAGCCCTGATGCGCGAGCTGGCGCGCGGCTACGCGGGCGTGGCCAACGACGCGGGCCACACCGACGCCAAGAAGGCCGCCTGGGGGATCGGTTCGTCGGCTCGCATCGAGGATTTCGGCTACCGGGCCAATCACGTCGCCGCGCTCGCCGGCAAGGCCATCGCCTCGGCCTACTACGCAAGACCCGTCGAACGAAGCTACTTTTCCGGCTGCTCCAACGGCGGTCGCGACGCCCTGATGCTCGCCCAGAGATTTCCCGACGACTATGACGGCATCGTCGCGGGCGCGCCGGCGATAAACTGGACCGGCCTGATGGCCACCGCCCAGGTCAATTACCGCCTCTACAAACAAACCCCCGGCGCCGAGAAGCTGCCCGCCAAGCTTTCGCTTATCCGTTCGGCCGTCATCGCCAAGTGCGACAGGCTCGATGGCGTCGCCGACGACGTCCTGGAAAATCCGCTCGCCTGCAGGTTCGATCCGGCCGAATTGCAGTGCAAGGCCGGCGAGACGTCCGACAAGTGCCTGACGCCCGCCGAGGTGCAGGTCGCCCGAGCGATCTATCGCGGGCCGCGCACCCAGGACGGCGTCCAGGTGCTGCAAGGTTTTCCCTTGGGCAGCGAACACGGCAAGTCGATCATCCCGATCGTGGGCTGGGCGCCCTGGTTCTTCAACGGCCCCAAGGCCGGTGTGCGGCTGAGCGACGATTTCTATAGCGGCCTGGTGACCCAGAACCTCGACTGGGACCCCCGGACCTTCGACCTCGAACGCGATTATCGGCTGGCCAAGACAAGGGTCGGCGCGGCCCTGGACGCGCTTGATCCGGATCTTCGCCCCTTCGCCGCCCGCGGCGGCAAGCTCATTCTCTTCCAGGGCTGGGAGGACCCGGCCATTCCGGCCGGCAGCACGCTGGACTACTACGCCGCGGCCCGCGATCGCCTGGGCCCGGCCAGCCAAGGCAGCGTGCGCCTGTTCATGGCGCCGGGCATGGCCCATTGCTCCCTGGGCCATGGACCCGACACCTTCGACATCATTCCGGTGATCGACGCCTGGGTGTCGGCCAACACCGCGCCCGACACCATTCTGGCCGCCAAGCATGACGGCCAGCTTGGGCTGCTCTTCGGAAAGCCCGGCGACATCGTCCGTACCCGGCCCCTGTGCCCCTGGCCGGCCACCGCCCACTACAAGGGTTCGGGCTCGACGGACGACGCGGCGAACTTCACCTGCAGGGTCGAGCCTGGCCAGGGCGCGAGGCTTGAGCATCCCAGTCCTCGGGGGGCCTGACACGCGGCGGGTTCACGGGGTGGTCCGCGCATATAAAAAACAAAGTGTCCTGCTTTTAATGATACATCATCGGCCGAACCGTCGAAGATGGATCCGACGGATTCGTCAGCGTTCGCGCCAGAACAAATGGGTGGAAAGTGAACTATCAGTCGTTCCCGGCGCAGCGCGCCGCGAAGGGGGAGGGACAAGGCCAGGCGCGCCTCGGTCCAGGCCGCATCGCCAGCTATGGAGCCGGCGACTTCGCCTTCAACCTCAGCTTCGCCTTCTCCTCACTGTTCCTGCTCTACTTCTATACCGACGTCCTGGGCCTCAGCGCCAAGACCGCCGGCCTGATCATGATGGCGGCGCTGATTTGGGACGGGATCGCCGATCCGATCATCGGGGCGATCGCCAACCGCACGCGGACACGGTGGGGCCGGTATCGGCCCTACATGCTGTTCGGCGCGGTTCCGTTGGGCCTGGCCGTGGTGGCGATGTTCCTGCCGTTGAACCTGTCCGGCGCGGCGCTGGCCGCCTACGCCCTGGCCAGCCAGGTCCTCTACCGCACCGTCTTCGCCACGGTGAACATTCCCTACATCGCCCTTTCGGCGCGACTGACGCTGGATTCCGACACCCGCGGGCGTCTGGCGGGGGCGCGGATGCTGTTCGCGATCGGTTGCGGCGTAGCCATGGCGGCGCTGACCCTCCCGCTGGTCAAGGCCTTTGGCGGCGGTCAGGCCGGGTTCCTGGCGGTCAGCATTGTCTACTCCACCCTGGCTGCGGCGGTGCTGATCTTCTGCTTTCTACGGACCCAGGAGACGGTCGAGGAAGACCCGCACGACAGCCCCGACCTGGGTCTCCTGCTCAAGTCCCTCTGGGTCAACAAGCCCTTCCTGCTGCTGCTGCCGGCCACCATCCTGGGCTCGACGGCCTACACGATGTCCGGCAAGGCGCTCGTCTACTACCTCAAGTACTGGGGCGGGTCCGAAGCCATGGTGACCTTGGGGCTTGTGACCACGCTGGGCCTGGCGGCCCTGAGCCTGCCGGTCTGGATGACCCTCTCCAGACGCCTGGACAAGCGCACGACCTGGCTGCTGGGCGTGGCGATCAATGTCGCCGCCTATCTTGGCGTCTATCTCCTGGCGCCGCGGCAAGGTCCCTTGCTGTGGGCGCTGCTGGCCGCCACCGGCGTGGGCAACGGGGCCTTCGTGCTGACCTTCTGGTCCATGCTCCCCGATACGGTCGAATACGGCGAGTGGAAGACGGGAATTCGCTCCGAAGGGGCGATCTTCGGCCTGATCAGCTTCGCCCAGAAGGTCGCCCTGGGCGTTGGGACCGGTTCGATCGGCCTGTTGCTCGACCAGTTCGGCTATGTCGCCAACGCCGCCCAGTCAGCCAGCACCCTGCACGGGATCGTGGCGATGTACGGGCTTGGCCCGGCCCTGTTGTTCGCCGCCAGCGCGGCGGCCATCTGGTTCTATCCGATCGACGCGGCGACGCACGGGCGTCTGGTCCGCGCGATCCAATGGCGTCGGGTTCGCCGGAGCGGCCGGGTGTCACACAACAACCAAAAGCCACACTAGGAAGGGCGCCAGGATGAAACTAAGCGAGGGCATCGCCGGCGAGACGGCGACGACGCCGCGCGCGGCGGGAATCGACCGCCGCGGTCTTTTGGCGCTGGGGGGCGGCGCGGCCCTGGGCGCGCTGTTTGGCACCCCAGCGACGGCGGCCGGCAACGACCACTTCGTATGGAAGCCGAGCGCGCCCCAGGCCGGCGGCTTTTCCGCGTCGGGACTGGAGGGCGTGCGCGCCGCCATCCAGGGACAGATCGACGCCGGGATCATCAGCGGCGCGGTCAGCGCCGTCGCCAGACACAACAAGCTCGTCTGGTGCGAGGCCCAAGGTCTGGCCGATCCGATCGCCAAGATCCCGATGCGCAAGGACGCGATCTTTCGGATGATGTCCTCAACCAAACACGTGACCGCCGTGGCGGTCCTGATGATGGTTGATGAAGGCAAGATCGCCCTGGACGATCCCATCAGCCGCTTCATTCCCGAGTTCAAGTCCATGAAGGTGGCGGTCCCTGTCCCGGGGACGAAGGATCCTTCGCAAGTCACGCTCGTCCCGGCCGAGCGCGAGATCACCGTCGAAAACCTTCTGACCCACACATCGGGGCTGCCGGCCGTCGGCGGCTTTGGCAAGGACGATGTGGCCTCCCCTGGCAGACCTCAGCATGCCCTGACCGACACCTTGGCCACCTGGACGCCAAAGCTGGCGACCCTGCCGCTGGAGTTCCAACCGGGCAGCAAGTTCAACTACTCCCCCCTGGAAGCGCATGGGACGGCGTTGCGGCTGGTGGAAATCGTCTCGGGACAGCCGGCCGAGGTCTTCATGCAGGAGCGTATTTTCCAACCGCTGGGCATGCATGACACCTATTTCAATGTCCCGGCGCGCAAGCAGAACCGTATCGTGCCGCTGGTCGACCGCGTCGATGGACAATGGGCTTATGCCGACGCGCTGCTGGGCCGTACGCACATGAGCTACATCGCCGGTGGCGGCGGGCTGCTCAGCACCGTGCGCGACTTCATGCTGTTCGACCTGATGCTGCTCAACCGCGGAAGCCTCAACGGCCAGCGTATCCTCAAGCCGCAGACCGTGGACCTGATGAGCCGGGATCATGTCGGCGCGCTCTTCAAGCAATGGATTCCGCCGATCACGGGACACAGCGGTTTTGGCCTGTCGGTCCGGATCGTCGAGGATCCGAGCAAGTCGAATGGGCGCAGCAAGGGCGCCTACGGTTGGGGCGGGGCCTACGGCACGGAGACCTGGGTGGAGCCCGAGCGCGACCTCGTCGCCGCGTTCTTCATCCAGTTGGCCAAGCCCCCTTTCGCCAGCCAGATACCCTTCGAGACGGCCATGCAAAAGGCGCTCGTCGCCTAGAGTCCGAAAGGGCCGGCCGGGGCCGGCCCGGGCCGGAGGCCGGCGCGCTATTTGCGAGCCGACGACGGCCGAGGCTTGGCCTTGGGCTTGGCCGGGGCGGGGGCTGACGCGGCGGCCGGAGCACTCGCGCGCTTGACCGCCGGCTTCGTCCGGGCCTTGGCCGGCTCCGCGGTCTTGGCCTTCGGCGCCTTGGCGGCCGCGGGCTTGGGTTTGGTCTTCGACGGCGCGGCGGCGGGCGTCGCTCCGCCGGCCTTGGGTGCGAAGACACCCGTTTCCATCCCCGCCCGCAGCAGACGCTGCAGAAGCGGGATCGCGCCGCGCACCCCTTCGTCGCCCGGATTGAGAACGTTGATGATCGACAGCCCGCGGATGGCGCCGACGATCAGTTGCAACAGCGCCAGGGACGGCCCGCGCGGAAACTCCCGCGCCAGCTGATCCTGGGCGCGGGTGTGAATCTGGGCGAGCAGGGGCGTGAGCTTGTCGGCCAGTTCCGGATCGCTACGCGACCCCTGCATGATCTCCAGGACCGCCACGCCGGCCGGCCGGCTCAAGACCTGCCAGGTCGCTTCAGGATAGGCCAGCAGGCGCTCACGAGGGTCATCGATGCCCTCGAGCAGCTTGTGATAGAGGTCGACCTCGTCAGCGAAGGTCTCCTCGACCACGAAGGCCATGAGATCGGCCTTGGACGGGAACTGATGCAGCATCGCGCCGCGGCTCACACCGGCTTCCTCGGCGACATTGATGGTCGTCGTCGCGCCATAGCCGTGCTCGTAAAGGCACTTGATCGCCGCCTCGAGCAGCACGGTCCGCGTCGTGGCGCTCCGTTCGGCCTGCGTGCGGCGCTGTCGTTTCTCGGTCACGTTCATCCCCGTCATCGCCACGTCGTCAGCCCTCGGTTGGGCGATTCTCCCGGCCATTATGCACTCAGATTCAAGGCAATGGCGTCCAAACCCGCATCTTCGGTCAACTTAGACTACTTGCGCGCCGCGGCTCGGGCAAATCGACACGGCGCACCGAACCTCGCCTAACCCGGAGGGACATTCAAACCAGCGCCCCGAAACCCCGGCGCCGGCCCATATAAAAGCAAGACAACTTGTTTTTTATTTCCCGAAATGCGATGAGATCGAAAACAAACCTGGGGAGAAGGCCCATGCGAACCAAAGCGTTTAGCGCTCTCAAAAGTCCGAGACGGGCCCTGGCTCTCGGGGGAACCGCGGGAGCGGCGGGGATTATTCTGGCCCTGCAATTGACCACGCCCGCCACCGCGCTCGGCCAGGCGGAGGCCGCTCAGGTCGACGCCGCCGGCTGCGCGGCGTTGAAGGGCAAGACCCTCGGCGGAGCGCTGGTCCAGGACAGCGAGGTCATCGCCCAGGGCCAGTCGCTGATCAAGACTCCTTTCGCTGAGTACAAGGCGCCCGTTAATTTCTGTCGGATCAAGGCGACGGCGTCGTCTGGCCCCGGATCATCGATCAAGCTGGAAGTCTATCTGCCGCCCGCCTGGAACGGCAAGCTCGTCGGCGTCGGCGGCGGAGGCCTCTCGGGGGGCCTGACCAGCGCGGCGCTCCTGTTTGGTCCGCTCATGCAAAAGGGCTATGCGGGCGTAGCCACCAACGCCGGCCACGATGACGCGACCGACGCGGCCTGGGCGATCGACGCCCCGATCCGGATCAAGGATTTCGGGCACAACGCCAACCATCTTGGCGCGGTGGCGGCCAAGGCCGCCCTGGACGCCTACTATGGCCGGCCGGTGACCAGGGCCTATTTCCACGGGTGTTCCAACGGCGGCCGCGACGCCTTGATCCTGGCTCAGCGTTATCCGGCCGATTACGACGGCATCGTCGCCGGCGCGCCGGCCGCCGACTACACCGGGGTGATGGCCTCGTTCATGCGCGACGGCCTGCTGTTCAAGAACACGCCCGGCCTGCAGGGACTGCGCGCCAAACTGCCGCTGATCCATGACGCCGCGATCCACAAATGCGACCGTCTGGACGGGGTGGCCGACGGCGTGCTGGAGGATCCGCGCGCCTGCAAGTTCGACCCGGCCGAACTTCAGTGCAAGCCGGGCCAGGACGCCGCCCAATGCCTCACACCGGCCGAGATCGGCTATGTCCGCGCGGTCTACAAGGGCACGTACGGAAAGCGCGGTCAGCGGATCTATACGGGCCTGCCCGTCAGCAGCGAGAAAGGCGAGGGCCTCGCCGGCTGGGGCCCATGGTTCATGGGGCCTCCGGAGGCGGGCAGCGGCTTGGCCCGCGAGTTCTACCGCGGCCTGGTCAAGAACGATCTCAAATGGGATTCTCAGGGCTTCGACCTGGACGCCGACCACGCCCAGGCCCGAGCCAAGGTCGGCGCCGATGTCGACGCGATCGATCCGAACCTGACGCCCTTCGTCAAGCGCGGCGGCAAGCTGCTGATCTATCAGGGCTGGGAGGATCCGGCGATCCCGGCCGGCGCCACGCTCGAATACTACACCGCCGTGCGCAAGCGGATGGGCGCCAAGACCGACCAGGCCGTGCGCCTGTTCATGGCGCCGGGCATGGCCCATTGCGGACAAGGGCCGGGCCCCAGCGTGCTCGATCCGATCGGTGACATCGACCGGTGGATCTCCAGCGGCGAGGCTCCCGACAGGATCATCGCCAAAAAGCCGGATAACGCCATGGCCGCCTTCCTGGGACAGGAAACCAAGACCGTCCGCAGCCGCCCGCTGTGCGCCTTCCCGATGACCGCCCGCTACAACGGCTCGGGCTCGACCGACGAGGCGGCTAACTTCTCCTGTCGTCGCCCGGCGGACGCCAAGAGCTAGGCCTGGGAGCCACGACCGACAGGCCCGGAAAGCAACCCAAGGGGCGCGTCTAGGACGCGCCCCTTTTGCGTTTGCCTCTTCAGGGCTTCAGCGGATGCGGACCATTGATTTCGGACACCAGCCGAACAGGGCCCAACAGACCGGAGTCGAACAGAGGGGCGTCGGCCCCATAGAACGCCATGGGCGCGACGGTCACGGGCTTGGCGCCCGGCTGCTTGTCGCCGATCAGACGGTTGCGCCAAAGATTGACGACCCGTACGGCGATCTCGTTGCGCCCCGGACGAACCATGTCGGTCACGTCCAGCCGATAGGGGGGCGCCCAGGCCACGCCCACCGCCTTGCCGTTGACCGAAATCGACGCCAGTTCCCGAACCTGGCCCAGGTCCAGATAAAGCCGCTGGCCCGATCGGGCCGCGACCTTGGGGACCTCCAGCCGCGTTCGGTAGGTGGCCGAGCCAGAATAGTACTTGGTGGCCGCATCCGGCGCCTGGGTCCAGGAGGCCAAGGTCGTCACGGTGGTGGGCGGCGGCGCGGCCAAGCCCGGGCCGAAGGTCAGGCTCCAAGGCCCCTTGGCCTGCGCCACCAGCGTCTCGGCGCGCGCCGGCGCCTGGAAGCTCTTAAGGGCGGTCGCCTTTCTGAACACCACGAAGGCCGCTTCCCCGGCCTCAAGGCGCAGCGAGGTCTCGGTTCCCCCGTCGCGCGCCACATAGCTGGCCGGGGCCATGCTCGCATTGGTCGCCCGCCAGATCTCGGGGGCCTTGCCCTCGACGCGGAAGAAGGCGCGGACGTCTTCGGCGCGATCCTTCTGGTTGGAGACAAAGTAGATGTCCGCGTCATCGGTCCGCCGATGCAGGGACAGCAGTTCGGCGTCGGGCGCGCCCGACAGACGCTGGTCGGGCGCGATCTTCTCGCCCGCCAGCGCTTGGTCCAGGCTGGCATAGACCCGGCCCGCGCCGAGCGCGCGGCCCGCCGGGCCGATCGCCGCTTCGCCCCAGATCTCGCGAGCCAGGGCGGCGATCTGCGCGTCGTTGGAGGCCAGGCCAAGCCCGCCGATCGGTTTGGGCGCGACCAGAACGGCTCCCGACAGCACCAGGTCGCGGATCTTCTGGAGCGCCGGGGCGGTCATGCGATCGACCGTGGGCGGCGCGTAGAGCACGCGATAGCTCATGCCCGAGGGCGTCACCACACGGCCGTCCTTGACCGACAGCAAGGTCAGCAAGGCCTCGCGATTGACGTAGTCGTAGGCGTAGCCTGGCGGAACGTCGGTATTGGCCTTTCGGCGAAAGAGCTCGGTCAGAGTCCGGTCTTCACCATAGAAATAGGCGACATCGGCGACATACCGGCCTTGCTGCAGCAGGTAGGAGGTCCGGGCCAGATAGGTCAGCCACGGGGCGGCGTCCTCGGCCCAGGTTTCATTGCGATTGAAATACTGGCCAAAGATCGCCAGCGTCAGGCCCGGCTTGGCGTCGATGAGTGGCTGCTGGCGCGACTCGTGGAGCAGGATCCGGTTGATCCCCAGGGCGAAGATCCGGTCGGCGACCGGCTTGAGCATGGCCGGCGAGAACGACCACGGATCCTGACCGGCGGCCACGGTCAGCGACTCGGCCGCGGCCAGCGGCTTTCCGTAGACGTGGGCGGCGGACGCGGCTTCCTGCAGGTCGGCCCTCAGGGACATTTGCCCAGGCCCCGACGCGAAATCGCGATACCAGAACTCCGCGGTCGGGATGTCCGACCGGGCCTTAAGCGCCATGCCATCGCCCAGGACCCGCGGATTGTCGCCGGAGGCTTCGGTATAGTAGGTCATGCCGCGCTGGTGCGCGGCCTTGGCGAGCACGCCATGATGAGCGTCGGCCAACAGTTCCTTCAAGGTGAGCCTGTAGTCCCAGAGGAATCGTTCGCTGGCCGCGGCGCTGTCGACCACCCGCCCGGCGAGCACTGGCGCGAAGGGGACGGGATCATAGCCTCGCCGACGCTTGAACTCGTCCAGAAGCCCCGGCGTCCAGTTCTGGAAGCCGGCCTCCCAACTGTCGGTGATCAGGGCGTCCACGCCGGACGGCCCGAGCCTTCCACCGCTGGCCTGGTCGTAGAGGCCCAGATAGGTCTCGGCGTAGCGCCCCACCGCGGCGGGATCGAGCTTGTCGACCTCCAGCCCCGTGGCCGCCGCCTCGGCCGGCCCGTTGGTCTGGCCCGTCAAGGTCCAGCCGAACCGCAGAACGGTCCAGTTTCCTTTCGGCGGCGTCCAATCTAGTCGGCCATCGGGCGAGAGTTTGCTGGAGAGGTCCATCACCTGAGCCGCGGCGATCGCTCCGCCCCGCGTCAGCGCCGGCGTCGGGACGGCGTCCGCCTCGATCGAGGTCTGGAACCCCGCCTTGGCCTCGAAGCGGTTCACCCGAGGCGAGGCGAAGAAGGCCAGGGTGTCCAGGGTGATCGCCTTGGGACGCGGCGGAACGCGGGCCAGCGAGGGCGGCAAGCCCGGCAGCGGCGGCGGCGGCGCGAGCAATGAAAACACAACCCGAAACCGCTGTGCGACGGTGGCCGGAAAGGCCAAGGTCTGCTGCGGGGCGGGATGTTCGACCCCGCTGGGCGCCACCAGGGTCTGGTGTGTGAGCACACGCCAGGCGCCGGTGAGGTCGGCGGCCTGGACCTCGACGTTCACGCCATTGCCGGTCGCCACGGCGACGGCCGACAGCAAGGTGGGCTTGTCGAAGCCCGCCTCGACCCAGGCCGCGCCGTCCGGCGACAAGGGCAGGCTCGCCGCGGCCCGCTCGGTCGGTCGGGCTAGCCTGGACAGGTCGGCGGCCGGATCGTTGGCGCTCAGACGCGGCGTCGCCGCCGAGTCCTCCAGGGATGAGGTGGGGAAGGCCACCACCAAGGCGTCCGCATAGATCGGACCGGTCAGTTGCTTGGCCGCGCTCTTGCCGGCCACGCCCTGGAAAGGCCCCACCGCGATCGGCGGGCCGGCCAGCGTCGCCTGCGGCGCTCGGCCGCCGACAAGTCGCGTTTCGCTCCAGACGTACTTCTTCATGCCGTCCGCCGGCGGTACGAACACGCCTCCGGTCTGGCTCCAGCCCGGCGAACCGGCGATGCCGACTTCCATCTTCGCGGCGTTGGCGCTCTGCACCGACTGACGGAAAACCTCTTGCCACCCGGCGCTCATGAACGGCAGGGGCTGATCGACCAGCTTGGGCTCGCCAAAGCCGCCGCCCGAGAAGACGTGCACGCCGCCCACCCCGATCCGTTGCATCCAGTCCAGATCAAGACGCGCGCCTTCGGCGGTGACGTTGCCCTCCATCCAATGCCACCAGAGGCGAGGCTTGGCCGCCTGCGGCGGCCGGACAAAGCCCCCGGCCAGGTCGTCGCTGGCCGTCTGCGCCTGCGCCAGGGCCGGCCAGAGCAACAGCCCCGAAATCACCAGGGCGCTGGCGCGGTCAAACCGCGCGCGGCGCGTGGGAGACGATGCGCGGAAGGGAAGGAGGGGACGCGGCATGACGACTTCCTGGATTGACGAACAGAGGCGCGGGCGACGGATCGCGCGATCAAGCCCTAGGGCTGGAGCGACTCCAATATCTTGAGCGCCTCGAGGCGGGGCGCGACGACGACTTGCGGACCGGCGTTGGTGAATTCCAGCAGTTGCTCGGCCTCAGAATAGGCCGGCCAGTCGAGACCGAACGACGGCTTGGCCTTGGCGAAATCCGTCCAGAAGGCGCTGACCGTCCTGGCCTGGGCCGCATCATTGGCGTCGGTGGGCCACGGCGAGGCCCCAAGGGTGTTGAACACATATTGCCGCTCGGCCGCGTGGGGCGTGCCTTTCAAGCCGGTCGCCGCCGTCGGCAGAACCGAGAACTGGTAGGCGAAGGTGGGATGGCCGTTGCGGGCGTGCAGCTTGGCCAGGTTTCGGCCCGGCTCCACGAACAGCAGGTCACTGGCGACGTTGTCGGCATAGGCCTGCGGGCTGGGGTAGGCCTGCTGAAGGCGGGTCTTCAGGTCGGCGGAGAACCGCGGGCTGGCGCTCATCATCAATTCGGCCAGGGCGGGCGGAAACGGCGCCTCCAGGTTGTTCCACCCCACCACATAGGGCAGGGGGGCTTCCAGCCCCTTGGCGAACGCGTCCGCCGGCCGCATCGGCAGCAGGGCCCCGTCGATCATCGGGCCTTCGCCCTTCATCAGATCGAGCGCGCCCCATTTGAGGATCGCTTCCGCAGGCAGGGCGCGCAACTGCTCGGCTGTGGGGTTGAGCAATCCCGCCTTGGCGGTCACCGCTCGACCGGCCTCCTGCGCCTGCGCAAAGCCATAGGCGCCCTCTCGACCAAGACCCGACTCGACGATGGCCCTTGTGAAAAGGCCGCGCGCGAGGGGCGACACCATCAGGTCGTTGACGGCCACGCCGCCGGCCGACTCTCCAAAGATCGTGACATGGCCTGGATCGCCGCCGACCCGGGCGATGTTGTCGCGAACCCAGCCGAGCGCGGCGATGATATCCATCAGGCCGTAGTTGCCGCTCATCTCCGGTCTTGGACCTTCGCTCAGCGCCGGATGGGCGAAGAAGCCAAATCGGCCCAGTCGATAGTTCAGCGTGACGACCACCACGCCTTGGCGCGCCAGGGCGTCTCCGTCGTACAGCGCCGCGGTGCCCGAACCATTGATGAAGCCGCCCCCATGGATCCAGACCATGACCGGGGCGCGCTTGGCCGCCGCCGGCGCCCAGATGTTGAGGGTCAGGCAATCTTCGCTCTTGGGCAGGGGGCCCACCCCATTGTCGGCGGAATTGTAGTCCTGCTCGCAGATCGCGCCGACCTTGCCGGCGGGGCGCACGCCGCGCCAGGCCTCGGCCTTCTGCGGCGGCCGCCAGCGCAGGGGTCCCACGGGCGGCGCGGCGTAGGGTATGGCCTTCCAACTGGCCACGACCCCGTCGCTCAGCCCGGCCACGCGCCCCGAGCCAAGCTTGATCTTGACGACCTTGAGGGGCGAGGCCGCCTCGGGCGGCGCCGAAACTGGCGTCGGCGCTTGCGCCCTGACCTGTCCAACGCTCGCGCCCAGCAGCAGAAGGGCCGCGCAAGCGAGCAGGCGGTTGGTGAAGTTCAAGGGCGATCGCTCCCAGGCTCGAGAAACACACCAAACCGATGTCGGCGAGATCGCCAGATCTTGCATCCGCCCAGCGGCCGATCGACCCTGGCATCCTGCTCCCCTGGCGGACTCTCAAGGCCAACGGCGGGGTCCGGACGAGGAAATGGATACAGGGTGGACTGCTTATATGTCAAACCGCGTCGCGCGGCGCCGAACCCTAACCCGAGCTTCTCGCCGCTCCGCGCAGGGCCGCGCGCACCTTGTCCAACGCCGCCATGGCGTGCACGAAGTCGTCAGCCTCGAGCGGGAAGGGAGCCTCCCCCAGCACCGCGCCCCGCACGGCCGCCAGCTGGGCGGCGTAGCTGCTGGGGCCGTCGACGGTTTCGGTCCGTTGACGGTCGCCCACCTTGACGATCAGTTTGTTGCCCAACTGAGGCGCTAGCGGATTGAGCGCCAGAAGCATGCCGCGATCACCCTCGATCTGCAGGCGCGCGGTGGGCCGCTCGATCGTCATGGACGCATAGGCCCGACACTTGATGTCGCCGGCGAAAACCAGATCGGCCTGGAAGGAGCCGTCCACGTCCCCAATCGGCTCCTGGCGCGCGCCGAGAACCTCGAACGCTTCACCGGCGATCCGCCGCAGCCAGGCCATGGGATAGGCGCCCAGATCCATCAGGGCCCCGCCGCCCAGGTCGGCTTGCCAACGCAGGGGATCTTGCGGGTCGATCGGCGCGCCGAACATGGCGTCGATCTTGCGCACGCGCCCGATCTCGCCACTGGCCAGGATCGCCTGAATACGGGCGAACATACCGTGATGAAGCGAATGCATCGCTTCGAACACGGGCGTTCCGGCGCGCGCCGCCGCGCGATGGATGACCTTGGCCTCGGTGGCGTTGAGCGTGACGGGCTTTTCGATCAACACCGGCTTGCCGGCCGCGATCGCCGCCAGCGCCTGACCGACATGGTCCCGGGGCGCGGTCGAGATGTAGATCAGATCCAGGTCGGGACATTCGACCAGGGCCTGATAGTCGGCCTCGGCGCGCGTTATCCCGTGCGCTTGCGCATAGGCGTGGGCCCGCTCGGGATCACGCGCCGCGACCGCGACGACCTCCACCCCGCTCATCGCGGCGGCGGGCTCAAGGATGGCGTAGACCGCCACGCGCGAAGCGCCCAGCAGCCCAATTCTAAAGGGAGTCAATGTCGATCCTGGCTTTGGCGTGAGCGGCGCGTGGCCGAATCGATACAAGCAGGATTGCCTGCACGTCAATCCGTGAGCCGGGCGGCTGAATGTCACGCGCCAGGCTAGGGCGACGCGCCTTCATCGAGCGCTATGGGATGGCGGCCTCCTGATCGCGCAGGGCGGGCTTGAAGACCTTGCCCACGGCCGTGAGCGGCATCACGTCGATCACGCGCACGAAGCGGGGGCGGGCGGCCCGCTCGGCGATCCGGGTTTGGGCGAACTCCGCCAGGGCCTCGGCCGAGACCGTCGCGCCCGGCTTGAGTTGGACGTAGGCCACCGGCACCTCGCCGGCGTGTTCGTCGGGCCGTCCGATCGCCGCGGCCAGGACGACGTCGGGATGGGCGTAGAACGCATCCTCGATGACGGCCGGGTCGATGTTGTGCCCGCCGCGGATGATCACGTCCTTGGACCGTCCGCGAAGCCAGAGCCGGCCGTCCTCATCGACCGCGCCCAGATCCCCGGTGTTGAGCCAGCGCTCTCCGGCGTCATCGAGCAGGAACACCCCCGTGTTCTGGTGCTCCAAGACATAGCCCTGGAAGACATTCGGGCCGGCGAGCATCACCTGGCCGGTCTCTCCCGTCGCCGCATCGCCCAGCCATTCTCCGTCGGCCGTCAATTGGGCGATGCGCACCTTTTGAAAGGGGATCGGGAACCCCACCGATCCGGCTCGTCGCGCGGCGGTGAGGGGATTGAGCGACACCGTGCAGGTGGCTTCGGTGAGGCCGTAGCCCTCGGCGATCGCCGTTCCGGTGGCGGCCTCGAACTGGCCGATCAGTTCGGGGGACAGGGGCGCTGCGCCGCAGATGACAAATCGCAGCGACGATAGATCCCGCCCTTCGCGCGGCGCCAGCAGCAGGCTCGACAGCAGGGTCGGCACGGCGCTGAACATGGCGACGCGGTGATGGTCGACGATGTCCCAGAAGCGGCCGATCACCCCCGGGCCGCGAAAGCCCTGCGGCGTTCCCAAAATGACGTGGGCGCCCATGAACAGACTGGCCAGGCCCGTCACCATCGCGCCGTTGACGTGGAAAAGCGGCAGGCCCGCGAACACCACGTCCCCAGGCTTCAGGGCCGATCCCAACGCGCGGGAGCCCATGAAGGCGTTGGCCACCTCGTTGGCGTGGGTGCGGCGGGCGAGCTTGGGCGCGCCGGTCGATCCGCCCGTGCCGAACATCGAGGCAAGGTCGTTGGCCGCCGGAGCCACCGGCCGACCGGCAACGCCGAGGTGATCGCCAGACTGGGCGTCGCATCCGGCCTGGAACGCGGTGATCCGCACGGTCTTCGACACGCCAGGTGTCGGGGGCAACGCACGATCGCCCATGACATGGCGGGCGAGGTCGACCAGAACCAGGTCCCTGATGGTCGGCGCCGCAGCCAGGGCCGCAACGGCCTTTTCGTAGAGATCCACGCCCGGCATGGGCGCCAGGGTGACCAGCACGCGCGCGCCGCTGGCCCTCAGAAGATCGGCCAGACCGGCCGGTTCCAACAGAGGATTGATCGGCAAAGCCACGCCGACGGCTTCAGCCCCCCACAGGCTGAAGAGCATTTCGGGCAGATTGGGCAGATAAAGCGCCACCGCCTCGTCCCGCTCCAGGCCCAGGCTGGCGAAGAGATTGCCCGCGCGGGTCACGGCCTCGGCATAGTCCTCGAAACTCCAGCTGACCGTCCGCTGATGGCTCTCGGCGTCCAGGAAGAACGACAGAGCCTTGGCCTGACTGTAGCGCTCGCTCGCCTGCAGGATGAGATCATAGGTCGTGGTCGGGAGCGCCTCTGGCCATACGGCGGCCTCACGGGCTTCGGCCTTGGTGTTTTCGACGCGGGATGCGGATTGAAGGTCGGCGACCATGGGCCTCATGTCTCCAGGCCGCCCAGGGCGGCGAAAATGCGTAAAAGCGATCACGGCGCGCGAGCCCGCGTCGTGCGATCGGGGCGATCAGACGCCGTCTTCGTCCTGCGCCAGGCGAAAACCGGTTGGATCGAGACCCTCGATGACGCCGCTCACGACCAAGCCATTGTCGCTGTCGGGATCGAAAGCCTCGATCACGTAGACGCGTCCGGCGTGAACGCCCAGATGCGGCAGGTCCGCGCCCGCGCGAACCACCCGCGCGCCTGGATCAAATCCTGGCTTGTCCATCGGTCATCCTACGCCTGAACACCGTGATCACGCCGCCTGATCGGCGACGCCCACGGATTCGCAACCAGTCGGGTTTGTTTGTTATCTACGGTTATGAACGATCGACGGGATCTGCAAAAGCGCCAATTGAAGATCACGACGCCGAACCGCGTCCCAGGGCGAGCCCCGCCTAGGCCGTTTCGGCCTTTTCCCTTTCACGGGCCCTGAGCAGAAAGCGCTGCACCTTGCCGCTCGGGGTCTTGGGCAGGTCGTCGACGAACTCGATCTCGCGCGGATAGGCGTGCGCCGAGAGTCTCGCCTTGACCCATTGCTGGAGCTCTTCCGCCAAGGCCGGACTTGGTCTGACAGAAGGGCGTAGAACCACGAAAGCCTTGACGATCTCGGTGCGCTGGGGATCGGGCTTGCCGATCACCGCCGCCTCCGCGACGGATGCATGATCCACGAGCGCGCTTTCGACGTCGAAGGGGCCAATTCTATAGCCGGAGGAGGTGATGACGTCGTCGGCGCGGCCCACGAAGCTGAAGGAGCCGTCCTTGTTGAGCTCGACGATGTCACCGCTGAGATAGTAGCGCGGATCGCTGTCGCCGCGCCCCTCGTAGCCCGAAAACCAGAACAGCGGCGAGGCGGCGATGTCCAACGCCAGCACACCAGGGGTGTGGGGGGGCAGCTCGTTATTGTTCTCATCGAGCGCCACGACCCGGTGGCCCGGCGAGGGGAAGCCAGCCGATCCTGGAGCGATCGGATGGGAGAGCGCGTGGTGATTGCACACCACCATCCCCAGTTCGGTCTGACCGTAGTGATCATGGATCGGCGCTCGCAGATGGGCCGCGAACCAGCGAACCACGTCCGGGTTGAGCGCCTCGCCGGCGCTGCTGACGACGCGAAGCTGGCCCGCGATCGGCGCCACGGCCTGCGGACCGGCGACGAGGAACTGGCGAAAAGCGGTCGGCGAGCCGGCCAGGTTGGTGATCCCGTGCTCCTTGATGATGGCCACCGCGTTCTGGACGCTGAAGCCGCCCTCGAAGAACAGCGTCGCGTGCCCCATCGCCAACGGCCCCGTGACGGCGTAGTAGAGACCGTAAGCCCAGCCGGGATCGGCGATGTTCCAGAAGCGCTCGCCCGGCCGCAGGTCGACGGCGTCGCGCATGTAGGCCACGAAGGCCGCGATCGCCCGCAAAGGAACGAGCAAGGCCTTGGGCGCGCCCGTCGTTCCCGATGTGCACATGATCAAAAACGGATCATCGGGACTGCCGGGAACGGGCTGACAGATCGAGGATTGCAGCGGCAGCGCCTCCGCGAGGCTGATGTCATGGGCCAGCCCCTGGTCGCTGTGACGCGTGACGAGGATGCGCGCCATATGCTCCATGCCGCCGAGCTTGGCGCGGTTGGCGGGATCGGCCACCACGATCTTGGCGCCGGAAACCTCGAGGCGATGCTTGATGGCCAGAGGACCAAACGCGGTGAACAGCGGCTGATAGACCGCGCCCAGACGCCAGGTCGCCACGATGAGCGCCAGCAGTTGCGGCGTGCGCGGCAACAGACCCGCCACGCGATCGCCCGGGCCGACGCCGTGCGTCTTGAGAAGATTGGCCAGCCGGCTGGAGTCTTCTCGCAACTGGTCGAAGCTTAGCGTCAGCCGTCGGCCATCCTCATGAGCCCAATGGAGGGCGGCACGTCCTTGTCCGCACCAGCGATCGCAGCACTCTGTCGCCGCGTTCAGGCCCGCGTCGCCGCCGTTCGACAGGACCGAAAGCGCCGCCTGAAGCTCAAACCCGTCATAGGTCGCAAAATAGTCCGCCACGCCCATCCTCCCAGGTCCAGGCCGCCGCCCAACACGCGCCTCGTCCCATGTTTGAGGCCGACCCTATTGAAGTCGATGTTAGAAGCAAGACGCACTGCTTGTTACATACGGTGACTAACCTCACTTGCGCTGGCGGCCTGGCGGCGCGCCCCCCTACAATCGACCCGCCTCGGCGCGGACCGCGCTCGTCTGAAAGAGAACCAGGACATGACCCAATCCGCAGATCCCGTCGTCATCGTCTCGTTCGCCCGCACGCCGATGGGCGGTTTCCAGGGCGCGCTGTCCGGGGCCAAGGCCACCGAACTGGGCGCGACGGCGGTGAAGGCGGCGATCGAGCGGGCCGGCGTCTCGGGCGACCAGGTCGAACAGATCTTCATGGGCTGCGTCCTGCCGGCGGGCCTGGGCCAGGCCCCCGCCCGCCAGGCCGCCGTCGCGGCAGGCCTGCCGCTCTCCGTCGAGGCCACCACGGTCAACAAGATGTGCGGCAGCGGCATGCAGGCCGCCATCATGGCCCACGACGCCCTGGCGGCCGGCAGCGCCGACATCATCGTGGCCGGCGGCATGGAGAGCATGACCAACGCCCCCTACCTGCTGACCAAGCACCGCTCGGGCGCGCGCATCGGCCACGACCAGATGTGGGACTCGATGTACCTGGACGGGCTGGAGGACGCCTACACCCCCGGCAAGCTGATGGGCGCCTTCGCCGAGGACAGCGCCGCCACCTACCAGTTCGGCCGCGAGGCCATGGACGATTATGCGGTCAAGGGCCTGGCCAAGGCCCAGAAGGCCGTGACCTCCGGCGCCTTCGCCGCCGAGATCACCCCGGTGACCATCACCACCCGCAAGGGCGTCGAGACGGTCACCCAGGACGAGCAGCCGCTGAAGGCCGACGCCGCCAAGATCCCGACCCTGCGCCCGGCCTTCAGCCGCGACGGCGGGATCACGGCGGCCAATTCGTCGTCGATCAGCGACGGCGCCGCCGCCCTGGTCATGACCCGCGAGAGCGTGGCCAAGCGCCTGGGCCTGCCGATCGTCGCCAAGGTGGTCAGCCACGCCGCCCACGCCCACGAGCCGGGCCTGTTCACCATCGCCCCCGTGCCGGCCATGAAGAAGGCGCTGAAGAAGGCCGGCTGGGACGTCGCCGACGTCGACCTGTTCGAGGTCAACGAGGCCTTCGCCGTGGTCGCCATGATCGCCCAGCAGGAACTGGGCATTCCGGCCGACAAGCTGAACGTCAACGGCGGCGCCTGCGCCCTGGGCCACCCGATCGGCGCGTCGGGCGCGCGCATCCTGTGCACCCTGATCTCGGCCCTGCAGGCGCGCGGCGGCAAGAAGGGCCTGGCGTCCCTGTGCATCGGCGGCGGCGAAGCCACCGCCATGGCCGTGGAGCTGGTCTAGGCCGGCGTGTAAGGCGGCGCGACCCGCGCCGCCTTCCTTCAACCCAGATCGCGCGAGATCAGCAGGCGCTGGATGTCGCTCGCGCCCTCGTAGATCTGGCAGACCCGAACATCGCGATAGAGACGCTCGACCGGGAAGTCGGCGAGATAGCCATAGCCGCCATGGATCTGAATGGCGTCCGAACAGACCTTCTCCGCCATCTCCGAGGCAAAGAGCTTGGCCATCGAAGCTTCGGTCAGGCAAGGGCGATCGGCCTGTTTGAGGGCCGCGGCGTGCAACACCATCTGCCGCGCCACGGTGATCTGGGTGGCCATGTCGGCCAGCCGGAAAGCCACGGCTTGGTGTTCGATCAGCGGCGCGCCGAAGGCTTGGCGCTCGCGGGCGTAGTCGCGCGCGGCTTCAAAGGCGGCGCGAGCCATGCCCACCGCCTGGGCGGCGATGCCGATCCGTCCGCCTTCGAGATTGGACAGCGCGATCCGATAACCCTGGCCCTCCTCGCCCAGTCGCAGCGAGGCCGGCACGCGCATGGCCTGGAACGAGAGCGCGCAGGTGTCCGAAGCGTGCTGACCCAGCTTGTGTTCGACCTTGTCGACGACAAAGCCGGGCGTGTCGGTGGGCACGATGAAGGCGGAGACGCCGCGCTTTCCGGCCGTGGGATCGGTCACCGCGAACACGATCATCACCTTGGCGTTGGCGCCCGAGGTGATGAACTGCTTGGCGCCGTCGATCACATAGTCCTCGCCCTGGCGGACGGCCCGGGTGCGCAGGTTGGACGCGTCCGATCCGGCTTGGGGCTCGGTCAGGGCGAAGCCCCCGATCCACGCTCCACGCGCCATGGCGGGCAGGAAGCGCCGTTTTTGCTCTTCGGTCCCATGGCCAAGGATGGGGCCGCAGCCGACCGAGTTATGGACGCTCATGATGGTCGAGCAGGCCCCATGGGCGGCGGCGACCTCCTCGACGGCCATGCTGTAGGCGATCGCGCCCACCTGCGATCCGCCATAGGCTTCCGGCACGAGCATGCCCATGAGCCCCATCTGGCCCATTTCAGCCAGTTGCTCGGCGGGGAAGACATGATCGCGATCGTTGTGCGCCGCGACCGGAGCCAGGCGGTCCTGGGCGAACCGTCGGACCGCATCGCGCAGTTCGAGGGCGTCGGCGGGCGGCAGCAGCGGATTCTCCGGCGTCGCGCTGGGGACGTCGTTCATCGCGCGGCCATTCGCAAGGCGCCGTCCAGGCGGATCGCCGCGGCGTTGAGGTAGGCGTTGCGGCACATCTCAACGACCAGGGCGGCGTATTCCTCGCCCGCCCCCAGGCGATCGGGAAACGGCACGGTCGCCGCCAGGCTCGCGCGAACCGCCGCTGGCAGCCCCGCCATCATCGGGGTCTCGAACAGGCCCGGCAGGATCGTATTGACCCGAACGCCCTCCGAAGCGAGATCACGGGCGATGGGCAGGGCCATGCCCGCCACGCCCGCCTTGGAGGCGGCGTAGGCGGCCTGTCCGACCTGACCGTCCTCGGCCGCCACCGAAGCCGTTGAAATGATCACGCCCCGCTCGCCGGTCGCCAGCCGGTCAAGACCCGCCATTCCCAAGGCGCTATGGGCGATGCACCGGAACGTGCCGCCGAGGTTGACCCGGACGACCCGATCGAAATCGTCGGTCGCCGCCGCGATCAGCACGCCATCGGTCTTTCGTCGGGCGACGGTCTTGGCGCCCAGGACAATGCCGGCGCAATTGACCAGGATGCGCTCTTGGCCATGGGCCGCGCGCGCCGCCGCCAGCCCTTGGACCACATCGGCGTCGGAGGTGACGTCCACGCGGCAGGCCAGGGCGCCGATCTCGTCGGCCACCTGCGATCCACGTTCCAGGTTCATGTCAAAGATCGTGACCTTGACGCCTTCGGCGGCCAGGCGGCGGGCCGTGGCTTCCCCGAGGCCCGAGGCGCCTCCCGTGACGATCGCGCTGAGGCTTGAATTGAGCTGCAAGGGAAAACTCCAGAAAAGACTGATGGACCACGAGGTCCGAACCGACAGCCCCGGCCGACCAAAGCGGCGCGGGCGGATGAAGGGATTGGAATCGGGCGAGATCGGCTGACCAAGCGCCTCCAGGACTGGAAGAGGGACGGCTCGCCGCCGCCCGGGACGACGGCTGAACGAAACGCCGCGCGGCGTGTCCCGCGCGGTCCCCTGGCAAGGGCCCGCCCGATCGCGCGGACCACCCAGGCGGGGCCTATTTCTCCGTCTTGCCCTCAACGAGCAAGCCGGCCGCCATGTCCTTGAACGTCGCGGGGATGCCGGGATCGGCGCAACCCGGCTTCATAGTGGCGGTCAGCGCCTTTTCCGAAGGCAGTGCGAAGGCGCGGTCTGTCGGGATATAGCCGACATTACCCGGCAGATGCGTCACCACCATCGTCCGGTCGAACGGCGACTGGGCTTTGACCGCCATGCCGATCTCGGTGAAGACCTCGCCGCCGACGCCCGCCAGGGCGATGTCGCCAACCGTCATCAAGGTGAGCGGAATCTTGACCGGTGCGCCGTCGACCATCTCCACCTTGGTCGGAGCCCAACTCGTGGCCGCCGGAAGGGGCGGGGCTCCGGGCTTGGCCGGCGCCTGACCTGGGCAGACCAGAACGGTGGTGCGAACCTTGAGCTCCGCGCTATCGGTGGTGTCGCTGGTGGCGTTGACGACCCGCACGATCTCCTCGCCAAGGCGCCGCGCCTGCGCGTCCAAAAGCGTCCAGCCGCCGACGCCGCTGTCCTTGAAGGCGCCGTCCTGGGTCAGATAGACCGAGGTGAAAATCGGATTTTGGTCGCCGGCCGCGCCGGAGGTCCAAAGCGCCACCACATCGGGGCCCAGATGCTCCTCGACGTAGCGAGACGTCGCCCCCGGCAGGTCGCCGGTGATCTCCAGCTGGCCGTCCTTGGTCTTGGAAAAGAACATGACCACGCCGTGCACCGCGTAGTTGGCGTAGACGGCGATGGGTTTGCCGGCCATGTCGGTCACCGCCATCACCGCGACGGTCTTGTCCGACGGCCCTTCCGGCGCGTAGCCCATGGTGTAGCGCCCGGCGATCTTTTCATCCCGGTTGCTGTTCACATAGGCCTTGCCCGTTCGATAGCCGATCCGTGCGGGCCGCAGGCGTGCGTTCGCCTGGCGCGCCGCGTCCAGAACGCCCTTCTTGATCAGGTCGAAATAGGGGTAGGGGGCGTCTCCCAAGGCCATGAACGGCGCGCTATGGTCGTGCGTCGCCGCCATCAGGATATGATCGCGCGGAACCTGGAGCTCCTTGGCCAGGCTGTCGAGCAACTCATCGGTCCGGGCAAGGCCAGGCGAGTCGATGCTCACCAGCAGGACCTTGTCCTTGCCGCTGTCGAGGATCAGGGTCCGCACGAACAGCGGGTCGTGGATCGAGGCCGGCAGCACGCTTGGTGTCGGCGTGATGTCCACCCGGGCCGCTCCCGCGCGCAGTGGTCCGGCGACCGAGACCGCCGGCGCCAAAAGCGCCGCGCCCATGGCCAAGACCATCAGATCCTTCCTGTTCACTTATCCCTCCCTGGTGGGTCCTCGATCAGATTCATGCGCCGCCGCCACATCCAGGATGCGGCCCGTCAGGCCTATTCGCATTCTAAAAATAAACAGTCGATCCGTCTTGTAAATGCCTAGGGTTCGGAGATAGTGCTGCGCCGTCCCAAAAGGCCAAATGCGCCCGCTAGGACGCCCCGCGAGGAGCAAGAGCACGCCGCCGGCGCCCCTCCAGCGCCGGACCAGGGAGGGGAATCCATGCCGTCACCGCGCCTTCACGCCAAGCAAGGCCGAGGTCATGACCTGATCGGCGCCGTCGGCCCGATGACCGCTGCTGTCTTGCTCAGCGGCGCCCTGGCCGGGCCGGCCTTCGCCCGGCACGATGGGGCAAGCCCCCCGCCCAGGTCCGTCGAGGCCGATCGGCTCGAGCGTGACTTCAAGGATCCGCCGGCCGGGGCCAGGCCCCGCGTCTGGTGGCACTGGATGAACGGCAACATCACCAAGGACGGCATCCGCAAAGACCTTGAATGGATGAAGCGAAGCGGGATCGCCGGTGTGCAGACGTTCGACGCCAACATCGCGACCCCACAGATCGTCGACCGGCGACTGACGTTCATGTCCGCCGAGTGGAAGGATGCGTTTCGCTTCGCCGCCAGCGAGGCCGACCGCCTCGACCTTGAGCTGGCCATCGCCTCCTCTCCAGGCTTCTCCGTCACTGGAGGCCCTTGGGTCCAGCCCAAGGACGGCATGAAGAAGATCGCCTGGAGCGAGACAACCGTTCAGGGCGGGGCGCCGTTTCAAGGCAAGCTGCCAAGACCTCCTGAAACGACCGGCCCTTTTCAAGATACGGCCTTCGATGACATGGTTTCGCTAAACCCGACGGCGGACACGGTCGAAAAGCCGCGCCTCTATCGAGACACGGCCGTATTCGCCTACCGCGTCCCCGTCGGGGAGCGATCGCTCCAGACGACCGCCCGTCTGAACGGCAAGGCGATCGACGGGTCGTCCCTGTCCGATGGCGCCTTCGCCAGCGGCGTCACCGCGCCGCGCGGGACCGGCGGCAAGCCCACCGTCCTGGACCTCACGCTCGACAAGCCCCAGCCCGTGCGATCGGTCACCTATTTCACGCGGGGCGCCTTTCGGTTGTTCCGGCCTGGAATTGTCATGTCCCGGCTCGAAGCCAGTTCCGACGGGATCACCTGGCGCAAGGTCGTCGATCTGCCCCCCTCGACCGTGCCGGTCACGCTCAGCTTCGCGCCGGTCGAGGCCAGGTTCTTTCGCTGCGTGATGATGACCGTGGCCGAGACGTCGATCATTGGCGCTCAAGGCGGAGCGGCGGGGTTCGATCAGAGGACCTTCGACGCCTACAAGGGCCCTTCCGACCTTGAGATCGCCGAAATGCGCCTGTCGACCGAAGCCCGCGTCGACCGTTGGGAGGCCAAGGCTGGCTTCGCCGACCTTCCCGCCGCCTACGCGCCGGATCCAAACCTGAATACGGCCGAACCGGGCGTTTCGAGCCAGGACGTGATCGATCTGACCGGTCGCATGGCCGCCGACGGCGCCCTGACCTGGACGCCGCCTCCCGGCCGATGGCGGATCGTTCGGATGGGCTGGTCCTTGCTGGGCACCACGAACCATCCGGCCAGCCCTGAGGGGACCGGACTGGAGGTCGACAAGATCGATCCTGCCGCCGTGCGCCGCTATCTCGAAACCTATCTGGCCTTGTATCGGGACGCGGCGGGTCCAAGCCTGATGGGCAAGCGCGGCGTGCAGGCCTTGCTCACCGACAGCACCGAAGCGGGGAGCTTCAACTGGACGCCGGGTCTGCTGGAGCATTTTCAGCGGTTGCGGGGGTATGATCCACGTCCCTGGCTTCCGACGCTCACGGGCGTGATCGTGCAATCACGAGCGCTCACCGACCAGTTTTTGTACGATTATCGGCGCACGCTCGGCGATCTCTACGCCACCGAGCACTACGCCACGGTCGCGCGCGTCGCCCATGAAAACGGGCTCAAAGTCTATGGTGAGTCGCTCGAGGGATCCGCGGGGGTCGGGGACGACCTGGACATGCGTCGCTACGCGGATGTCCCGATGGGGGCGCAATGGACGTTTGGGCGCGACGCCAAGCCCCAGCCCCATCATGAAGCGGACATGCGCGGCGCGGCCTCGGTGGCCCACGTCTACGGCCAGAACATTGTCGCGGCCGAGTCCCTGACCTCAGCGGAACACCCTTGGGCTTTCGCGCCCGCGGACCTGCGCGCCACCATGGACCTGATCTTCGCCAGCGGCGTCAATCGACCCGTGATCCACACCTCCGCGCACGTGCCGCGCGACGATCGCGCGCCGGGCCTGTCGCTGTGGATCTACGGTCAGTATTTCAACCGAATGGAGACCTGGGCGGGAATGGCGCGCCCATGGATCGACTACATCGCGCGCAGCAGCGTGTTGCTGCAGGCCGGACATGCGGTCGCCGACGTCGCCTATTTCTACGGCGAGGACGCGCCGATCGGCGCGATGTCCGCCGCCGGCCTGCCGGCCGACCTGCCCACGCGCCACGCCTACGATTTCGTCAGCGCCAGGACCGTGCGCGATGACCTCAAGGTGGACGACGGGGATGTCGTCGCGCCGAGCGGGGCCCGCTACCGCGTCCTCTATCTCGGCGGCTCGAGCCGACGCATGACCTTGCCGACCCTGCGCGGGATCGCGGCGCTGGCCGAGCAGGGGGCCACGATCGTGGGCGAGGCGCCGACCAGCTCGCCGAGCCTCGAAGGGAGCGCATCGGATTATGCGCGCCTGGTGCGAACCCTATGGTCGGGCGAGGCGGTGACGACGGTCGGCCAGGGACGCGTGATCGCCGGGCCGAGCGTGGAAAAGGCGTTGGACCTCATCGGCGCGAAGCCGGATTTCCAGATCCAGAAGCCCGAGACGGCCGCCGAGGTGCGGTTCGTGCACCGCCGCCTCCCCGACGGCGACCTCTATTTTGTGAACCATCGCGGCAAGCAAGCCGTCAACCTGGAGGCCCGCTTCGGTGTGACGGGCAAGGCGGCGGAGATCTGGCGCGCGGACGCAGCCTCCATCCAGCCGGCGTCCTATCGGATCGAAGGTGATGGAACGGTGGTGCCTCTGAACCTCGCCGCCGAGGACTCCCTCTTTGTCGTCTTCCGACACGACGCCACCGGGTCTGCAAGGACCGTCCCGCCACAAACCGCCCAGGTGATCGCGGAACTCGGCGGAGCCTGGAACGTGACCTTTCAGCCTGGCCGCGGCGCGCCGGCCGCCACGACGCTGTCCAAACTTCAGTCGCTGAGCGAGCAGCCTCAGCCCGGCGTTCGATATTTTTCAGGCGTGTCGACCTACCGCAAGACGATCGAAGCGCCACGATCCTATCGGCCTGGCGCTCCGGTTCTGCTGGACCTGGGGACGGTCGGGGATGTCGCCGAAGTCTGGATCAACGGCCAGCGGGCGGGCGTGGCTTGGCAAGCGCCTTATCGGGTGAACCTGGACGGCTTGCTAAGGCCCGGCCGCAATCGGCTTGAGGTTCGCGTGGCGAACCTGTGGGTGAACCGACTGATCGGCGACGCGCAGCCTGGCGCCGCGCCCATAGCCTACGCCGCCACCCCCGCCTACACCGCCGACGCGCCCCTGCGCCCGTCGGGCCTGATCGGTCCTGTGCGGCTGATGACGACGCGCCCGTGAGCTGAACGGGGCGCCGCCCGCAGGCGGCGCCCCGTCGCGATCAATAGCGATGGTAGACCGCGTTCAGATGCGCCCGTCCCACGCCGGGCCTGGAGAAGTCACAGACCCCGGCCGGAAATGTTCGCGTCAGCCGCGCCCATTGCTCTGGCGTGAAGGCGACCTTGTAATCGCGTGGGTCCGCTCTTTTGAGGTCGCACTTTAAAACGTCCACCGACAGCGGACCGCCGGCGACCACACGCGGATCCGAATAGAAGGGATAAAGGCTGTTGGCCTGGCTCGGCCCGGTTAGGGTCAGGGCCTCGGCATGCTTGACCCCCTGACTGTCGAAATAGGCGTCCACCGCGCCGGCCGGCTTGTAGCGCACGACCTTGGCATGGGTCGTCGGCCCCGGCGCCGCGGACAGCGCGTCGAGCCACTGCGTCATAGCATCAAGGGCCTGCGCCGCGACGGACTCGAACTTCTTCCGGTCGTTGCTCGCCACCCAGAACACCGCGTTCTGGGCGTCGCCATTGGCCTTGCGCATCCGCTCACGGATGACGATGTCGCGGAGCCGGTCATGAATGTCACCGGCCGGATCGTTATAGGATCGGAAGGACAGGATCGGCAGGCTCGCCAGTCCGCCACCGCCGGAATTGACCAGACCGGCCTGATAGAGACGCCGCAACCCCACGGGGTCCGCGCGCATCCGCTCGGCCTGGAAGCCGCCGTCCGTGTCGTACCCGCCGATCCCTTCGTTCAGGTCCAGGAACTCGTTGACGGAAATTCGGCCGGCGTTGAACGCGCCAAGGCCGTATTGAAGGCCGATATTGTCGTCATAGCGATAGGCGAAGCCGGTCGTGGGATCGCGTCCGATCTGGTTGACCCGCCAATCGGCCGCCGAACACCGCGCCCCGCGCCGGTTGGAACGGGCGTCATAGACCAGGCTCTGATCGGAGAGGGCACAGCCTGGCTTGTTAGCCGCCTTGATCACCGGCACGAACAACAACTCCCACAGCCTGCAGGTGGAGGGCGCAAATCCCGATACGGCCTGGCGCTTTTCCTGGGTCCACACCGTCGCGTCGGCCTTGCGCCAATAGTTCTCGAGCAGGCCGCAGTCGGCGATCATCGGCGAGCTGTCGGGGAAGGCCGCTTCGGGCTGAATGCCGTCCAGCAGGCCAGGATAGATCTGCGCGATCAGATATTGCTGGATCGCGCCACCCGATCCGCCGCTGCCAACCGTCCAGCGCGGCGCTCCGTATTGCTCGATGAAATGCTCCTTGATCATCATCAGCGCCTCGCCCTGGAGCACGGCGTTGGCATGGAGATCGTTGACGAGTTCGGAGGCGACGATGTGCGCAAAGCCCCGCGACAGGAACAGATCGCTCAGAACCGTCTGCATCGGAACCAAGCCCTGATTATACTTCGCGCCGCCACCGCCGCCGAAGCTGACCGCGAGCCGACCGTTCCATGCCGATCCCGTCCCCCGCGAGGGAGGTCGGCCAGGATCTTCCAATGTCGCGATGCGATAGATCGTGCGGTTGAGCGTCCCCGTTTCGACCCGGACGATATAGGGGACGCTCACGCCCTCGATCGTGGTTGTCCGCGCCAGATCCTCAGGCAGGGGGCCGGCGGGCAAGGGTTTGAAGAGGTTCGTCGTACTGCGATAGAACCAGTCGATCCGCGTCGGCGCGTTGCAGTTGTCGTCCAGCGCCGGTCCCAGTCCCGCCTCGACCGTTCGACACTCGTAAGGTCGCATGTGCGGCCCGGACAGGATCGGACCATTCTTGGAATGGTTGACGATCGTCAGTCGCGCCGTGCGCCGCCCAACGCGCGCGACGAGGCCGTTTTCACCCTCACGCAACCCCATCACCAAGCCGACCAGGCTTCCCCGCGCCGGATCGGCGCGCAACGCATCGACCGCCGCGCCGTTCACCGTGAGCTTGACCGCCTCACCATCGGCCCCGACGACCTCGACCAGCGTGTCCCCACCGGAAACGAGCGTGGGGCGCGGCGAGGACAGCACCTTGATCTTCAGTCGTTCGGCGGCGCGCGCGTCAGACAGACCGGCGGTGATCAGAAATATGCCGACGGCCGCGCCGGCGATCCTTCGAAACACGTCTTGCCCTCCCAGGTCGTTTTCAGTTTGCCACTCAATAAAAGCAGGTTGACCTGCCTTTATCATCTGGCGCGACGCAGGTATATGAGAACCGGTACGTCAAGCGAGCCCCAGGCTGACCAACACCACGGAGGTCAGGGCGAGACGTCGGCACGAAGCTGGCCCTGGGAGAGGGCCGTTGACGCGAACGCAGAAGAGGGGCGGGCCGGCGCATTCGCGGACCGTCCGCGGCCTCAGGGAGGAAAACGCATGATGAAGTCTTGGATCTTGGGCGTGGCGGCGACATGCCTGGTGGCGGGGGCGGCGGGCGCGCAAAGCACGACGGATATCCCCACGCCCGCCGGGGCGCCGGCGGGCGCGCGGACGATGCCCGTCTATGGCAAGGCCAACCCCGGCAAACTGAGCGACGAGATGCTCTTCGGTTCGGGCAGCGAAGTGCGCAACGTCACCTATCCCACCTTGACCGCGGTGCTGCCCAAGCCCGGCACGGCCAACGGCTCGGCTGTGATCGTCGCCCCCGGCGGCGGCTTCATGTTCCTGTCGATGGACGGCGAGGGCTGGAAGGTCGCCCAAGCCCTCGCTGACCGCGGCTACACCGCGTTCGTCCTGAAATATCGGCTCAGCCCCACGCCCAAGGACCAAGCGGCGTTTCAGGCCGGGGTCATGAAACTGATCATGGGCATGGCCGGCCCCGGCCCGAAGCCGCAGATGGACACCACCGACGCCACCAAGGACGCGCTGGCGGCGCTCAAACTGGTGCGCGGCCGTTCGGCCGAGTGGGGGATAGATCCCAAACGTGTCGGCATGATCGGTTTTTCGGCCGGCGCGATCACGACGCTGCAGGCGGTTCTCGGCGCCGACGGCGACGGCGATCCGGCGACCACGCCGCCCGACTTCTTCGGCTATGTCTACGGCCCGATGGAGTCGGTGCAGGTGCCCCAAGCGGGGCCGCCGATGTTCGCCGCGCTAGCGATGGACGACGGCATGTTCAGCAAAGGTGATTTTGGGCTCGTCACCGCCTGGCGCGACGCCAAACGCCCGGTCGAACTGCATATCTACCAGGCTGGCGGCCATGGCTTTGGCACGGGCAAGCCTGGCATGACGAACGCATTGATCATGCCAGAATTTCTCGCCTGGCTCGAGATGCAGGCGCCTGCTCGGCAAAAGCCTTAGGCGATCAGGCTCGCCGCCAAGGGCGACCGGTGGCGCGGGCCACCGGCCGCTCGCCCTCGACCGCCCGCGCCACCCTGACGCGGACCCGCCACCGCGCGCGGCGGGAGTCCAGCGCCCAAGGAAAAGGGCCCAAGCCTTGCTGGCTTGGGCCCGTCTTGCGCGATCGATCGGGTCGATCGGCGCAGTTTATTTCAGCGCCGCCAGGTCCTTGTCGAGTTGATCGATCTTCTCGGCGGGAATGGCGCCGCCCAGCAGCTCGGACAGCTGCCGCATGCTCAGCGCCTTGAACTGATCGTAGGCGGGGTTCTTGTCGAGATCCGGGAAGATCTTGAGCAGCACGGCCTTGGAGGCGGGCGCGGACATCAGCGTCTCGATCGGCGTGTTCGCCGACAGGACGCCGGCGGCGGCCGGAGCGGCTTGGCTCGGAGCCGGCGCGGGCGCGGGCGCGGCCGTCTGGGCCAGGGCCGGGCTGGCGACCAGAAGCAGGGCGGTGGCGAGGTAGCGCTTCATGTGGGTTTCTCGTCGAAGATCTGGCGGTAAGGACAGACTCTCTAGCGTCGCGAGCCGATACAATACAAGCAATATATCCTGCTTAAAACTTTTGTCATCCACCGCCGCGAAGGCCATCAAATCGAGATCGCCGTTTCCGCCTCAGACCAAGCCCGCTTCATCGGGCTCTGAGTCGAACACGCCCGTCTGAAGCCCCGCCCGCAGAAGGGTCTGGAGCAGGGGCACCGCATCACGCACGGCCTCATCGTTCACGCCCATGACGTTCATCATCGCCAGCCCGTGCATGGCGCCGACAATGAGTTGACGAAGGGCGCGAGAGGGCCCCCGCGGAAATTCGCGCAGCAGTTGGGCGCTCGCGGCCGCATCGATGCGTTCCAGGATCGGCGTGAGCTTGCCCGCCAGTTGCGGGTCGCTGCGCGACCCTTGAAGGACCTCCAGCACGGCGATGCCGGAAGGCTGGCTCAAGACCTCCCACACCGCGGCGGGATAGGCCACCAGGCGCTCCCTCGGCGCCTCCGCCCCCGTCAGCAGCCGCCTGTAGAGTTCGACGTCCCGCGCGAAGGTCTCCTCGACGACAAAGGTCATCAGATCGGCCTTGGACGGGAACTGATGCAGCATCGCCCCGCGGCTTATGCCGGCCTTTTCGGCGACCTTGCTCGTGGTGGTCGAGCCGTATCCATACTCGAACAGGCACATGATCGCCGCATCAAGGAGCATCGATCGGGTCGCCGCGCTGCGCTCAGCCTGGGTCCGACGCCGAAACTCGCCCGCCACGCGCGGCGGATCGGAACTGACCTGGCGAGCGCCTCGAGACTGGACTTTCGGCATTGCGCACTCGTTCGTGGAACCACTGGCCATCCGCGCGACCGCGGAAGGCGCTTACGTTCAGTATTGCATGTTTGTAATGTTGGCGCCACAGTCCGATCAACCCGCGAACGACAAGCGGGAAGCGGAGGAACGTCCCATGGATATCAGTCTTTCGTTTTATCAGCCCCGTCGCGCGCCGCGCCGCCCTCGCTCGCTGGCGCTCGGGACGTTGTTTCTCGCGGCCGTGGCGGTTGGCGTGGCGGGGGGCGCCGCGTCGAGCGCCTGGCGCTCGAGAGCCGAACCCCAAGAGGTCGCCGCGATACCGCTTTGCAGCCAAGCGATCTTGAACCTGTCTTCAATCGCCCTGGCTGACGCCATCACCCACGCCGACACCCAGACAAGCGGGGGCTGCAGGTTCAGCGCGCCTCGCGGCGGCTGAGCGCCCGTCGCCGTGCGCTGAAAAGCCAAGGCCCCGCCCGAGGCGGGGCGATCGCCTTGCCGGCGGCGCGCCGATAAGGAGGCGAGAAGCTGGTTAGGCCGCCGCGGCCAGAGACTCCCTGCGGGGACGCAAGGCCGAGGCGCCCAGGCGCAGAGGCAACGTGAGCGCTCGCTCGGCCTCCACCTGCGCCACGCGTCGGCGAAGGATCTCGACCGTCGGCGGACCGTCCAGGGACAGGTAGGTGATATCCCTAAGACTATAGCCGGCGGTTCTCAGCGCCAGGATCAATCGCAGATGGTCGAGCACTCGACCATCGACGATGCGATGGCGCCCCGGACTTCGGCGCAGTTCGATGACACCAAACTCCTCCCACTGACGAAGGCGCGCGCGGGACAACCCGATCTCAGCCAAGGCGCGCTCGGCCGCCGAATGACTGAGCACGCCCCTGCGAACGCGTCGGGGCGGCGAGGCGCAAACACCGCCAGCCAGCCCCATGCGGCGGTCGGCCCGTTCGAACATCGCCTGGGCCGCCTTGGTGAGCGGTCCGCGATAGTCCTCCCTCGCGATCATTGCGACACCTGTTGGTCATCGACGACGGCCAAGCGACGCAAACCCGGCAAACCTTCGCCGCGCGCGGCCTGACGGACGGCCTCGAGTCGGGCGACCGCCTGACGGGCCCGGACCAAGGCCGCGTCGACCACGGTGTTCACGCGCAGCGCCTGGGCCGCTGGATCGGCTTCCCGATCGAGGATGTCGGCCACCGCGCTGAGGGGCAAATCCGCCGCGCGAAGGGCCACGATCAACTCCAGGCGCTGCATGCTGGGACCGTCGTAAGCGCGCGTGTTGCCCCTCGGCCGCTGAGGCTGAACCAGCCCCATGGCCTCATAGTGACGCAGGGTGCGATGCGTTACGCCAAGCCGGACTGCGGCTTGGGAAATCGACATGGGGGCGATTTGGGGCGTTGACGCCCGCGCGACTTTCTCTGAGGTCATGGTTCGTTGGCGTTGGGCCTGAAAGGCGTGGAGCCAGGGGGCCGACCGCCACCAGGACCCGCAGCATTCGAGGCGCTTTAAAAAACCAGGATTGCATGTTTGTAAGTCGCGGTTATGACGCAGGAGGCGACCCCGGGAAAGAGGAATGTCTCGAAATTCTCGGCGCGCGACATGAACGGCCCAGACGCGATCGGCGGCCCGACCCAGCCGCCACCCTGTAGAAACAAGCTGACTTGTTTTTATCCTAAGGCGGCGCCAGTCTTTAGATGACCGCCAGAGGCGCTCTCCCGAACCAAAGGAGGGAGGGACGCGACGGCGACAGCACGCGCGTTTGGCCGTCCGGGCCATCGACGACTTTGCCGGCCGCGCTCAATCAAGCCAATGCGATGAGGAACAACGGAATGGATATTGATCGCAGGACCCTGATCGCCGCGGGCGCCGCGGTCGCGGCCGCGCCCGCCGCCCATGCGGCCACGCCCTCGAAGTCCGGCTTTCCACGCCGATTTCTATGGGGCGCCGCGACGGCCGGCCATCAGATCGAAGGCAACAACGTCAACGCCGACAATTGGGTCGCCGAGAACACCAAGCCCACGGCCTATGCCGAGCCGTCCGGCGACGCCTGCAACAGCTTCGAGCTGTGGCCGCAGGATCTGGACCTGGTGAAGGCCATGGGCCTGAACACTTATCGCTTCAGCCTGGAGTGGTCGCGGATCGAACCGGAGATGGGGCGTTTCTCTCCGGCCATGCTCGATCACTACAAGGCCATCGTCGCCGGCTGTCACCGGCGCGGACTGACGCCCATGCTGACCTTCAACCACTACACCACGCCTCGCTGGTTCGCCGCGCGCGGGGGCTGGACCGCCCAGGACGCGGCGGACCTGTTCGGCCGCTTCTGCGATCGTTCCGCCCGTCACCTGGCGGATGGCCTTGGCTACGCCACCACCCTCAACGAGCCCAATCTCCCGGAGGTCGTGCGCGCCGCGATCCCGCCCGAGATGCTGGCCAAGCTGACCCCGGTGTTCCAGGCGAGCGCCGAAGCGCAAGCCCGCGCCGCGGGCAGCAAGGTGTTCATCGTCGGCAACTCGATCAGTTACGACGATCCGGCCGCGGTCACCGCCAACAAGATCGCGGGCCATCGCGCGGGGCGCGCGGCGATCAAGGCCGTCCGCGGCGACCTGCCGGTCGGCGTCAGCCTGGCCATCCCCGATGACCAGGCGCTCGGCGAACAGAGCCTGCGCGACACCATGCGCGCCCGCCAGCACGGCGCATGGCTCGAGGCCGTGCGCGGCGACGATTTCCTGGGCGTGCAGAACTACGAGCGGGCGGTTTGGGACGACAAGGGCAAGGTCGAAGCGGAAGCCGCCGGTGATCGCAACCTGGCCGGAACCCCGATCTTCGCCGATTCCCTGGCCAACGCCGTCCGCTATGCCTATGGCGTGGCCCGCGTGCCGATCATCGTCACCGAGCATGGCGTCAACACCGCCGACGACGCGGTCCGGGCGCGGTTCATTCCCGCGGCGCTTCGGGATCTGAAGGCGGTCATGGACGAAGGCGTGCCCGTCCAAGGCTATATTCACTGGAGCCTGCTGGACAACTTCGAGTGGATCTACGGCTACAAAATGAAATATGGCCTCGTCGCGGTCGACCGCATGACGTTCGCGCGGACGCCCAAGGCCAGTTCAAGGATCTATGGCGCGATCGCGCGCCGCAACGCGCTCTAGAACGATCATCGCCTGGACGGCCAGGTTCGCTGGCCGTCCAGGCGATTTTGATCGCTTCCCACCCGATGACCCCGACCGGCTCGCGCGCCGAAGCCGCGCCAGGATCAAGGGTCAGCGGGCAAGCCGCACGGGCGCGATCAGGGTTTGGCTCTAGTTGAGATCATCGCGCTCAAAGCGCATCAGCGTCGCCGCCGCCGCCAGGAGCATCCAAACCCCGAGAACCGCCGCGGACGCGTGAGGGTCGAGCGACAGACGCTCGCCGTGCGCCAGCATCAAGGTCGAACCGCCCCCCTTGGCGGCCGCCTCGAGATTGGCGGTATTGTAGAAGGGCGTGGCCTTGATCACCCAGCCCACCAGGCTCGGCGCGTAGGGGCTCGCGGCCAGGGCGATGAACCCGAGCAGCGGCTCGATCAGCACCGCGCCGATGGCGAGCAAGACAGTAGGCAGGATCGATCGGGTGAAAACGGCCGCCAGGCTCGCGAACGCCAGCGTCGACAACAGGGGCGCCCAGATGCCCGCGGCGACCTTCAGGTGGACGCCCAGCACCAGGCCCGCGGATAGGCCAGACGGAAGGCCAGGTCCGATCAGCGCCGCCCGTGACATTGTCCCGGCCAGGACGATCAGATCCGCCGCGATCAAGGCGGTCAGCAGCAGCCCGACCACGACCAGCCATTTGGTCGCGACCAACTGCGTACGCGACCGGGCCGGAATGATCAGCTTCCAGGTGTTCCAACCGTATTCGCCGGCGAAGACGACCGCCACGAAACCAGCCACCAGGATGCGACCGAAGGCCGAGTAGGGCGCTTCGAGCATCATGGCTGTCTGATGCGCCCACTGCCGCGCATCGATCGCAGGGGAGGGCGGATGGGCGCCGCTGACCAAGGCCGCGACGATCGGCGTCCCCACGGCCAGCGCCGCGAAGATCGGATAGATCCAGACCAGGAAAAGGGTGGCGGGATGACGGCTGAGCTTAAGCGTCTCGGCCTTCACGGCGCTAAACATCCGAGTCCCTCGTCATTTCCAGGAAGATCGCTTCCAGATTGGCTTCCTGCGGGGTGATCCGAAGGACGTCGACATTGGCCTGGACCAGCCGTCTCACGATGGCGGGCGCGTCGCCGGGCGCGGCGCTGACGGCAAGCTCACCGCCGTCCGGGCGGACCGGCCAGGTCGCCTGGAGCACCTGGTGCGCAACGGCCTGCGGATACGCGTCCAGCCTGAGGATCTGCTCGCCACGCAGGATCTCCGCGACCGCGCCTTCCTGCATCAGTCGGCCTTTGTGAATGATCGCCACCCGGTCGCAGACCTGCTGGACCTCGTGGAGCAGGTGGCTGGACAGGAACACCGCCTTGCCTTCGTCGGCCAGGGCGCGGACCAGCCGGCGCATGTCCTGGATGCCCGCGGCGTCCAGGCCGTTGGCGGGCTCGTCGAGAATGACCAGGTCCGGATCGTTGAGAAGCGCCGCCGCCACGCCCAGGCGCTGACGCATGCCCAGAGAGTAGGCCTTGACCTTACGATCGGCGTCGCCCCCCAGTTCAACCCGGTCGAGGAGATCCTCGATCGGGGCGCTGGCCAGTCCCCGGGTCAGGGCCAGGGTCTTCAGGTTCTCCCGCCCCGTCAGGAACGGGTAGAAGGCCCCGCCGTCGATCAATGACCCGACACGCTGCAGGGCCCGCCGGCCGTCCCCCTGGCCCTCGAACAGCGAGACCTGCCCATGGGTTGGCCGGATCAACCCCAGGATCATGCGGATGGTGGTGCTCTTGCCCGCGCCGTTGGGTCCCAGAAAGCCGTAGACCTCGCCCGCTCTGACCACGAGCGACACATCCCTGACCGCCTCGCGCGCCTTGTCGCCGCGGCCGTAGGTCTTGCCCAGTTCCGACAGTTCCAGAACTGGCGGCGCGCTTGTGCGCGAAGTCTGCATCGCTTGGCCATCCCCATGCGGCCGGGTCAGGGGCCCGCCCGTGCGCGACCCGGCCGTGGCCGCGTCGCGCACGATCTTACAAACAGGTTCGCTGGTTTGTATAGTCGCTTTCGCGGGGATGCCGCCTCGCCGGGCCGGGCCCTTGGGCGCCGGGCGCCGGGCGCCGGGCGCCGGGCGCCGAACAGGCGGCCGACCCGAACCCAATGCAAGGAGAAAATCCTCGCGCAACTATCAAGCAGGATTGTTTGTTTGTCGCGATCGCTCTAGGTGACGTCGCAAGATCAGCAAGGAGCAGGCGGATGGACCAGGATCGCAAGTCGGGACGGCTCGCGGGCAAGCATTGCTTCGTCACCGGCGCGGCGCAGGGGATCGGACGCAGCATCGCCCTGGCGTTCGCGGCGGAAGGCGCCCAGGTCGTGGCCGCCGACCGGCAGTTCACCGACCCACTCGAGGCGGTCGGCGTGCAGCCGATCCTGCTGGACGTCACCGATCCGGACGCCGTCGCCGCGGCGGCGCGCGACCACGCCGGCGTCGATGTGCTGGTCAACTGCGTGGGCCTGGTGTCGGTCGGGGCGGTGCTGGAAGCCAGCCTGGAGGACCTCGACCGCGCCTATGCGGTCAACGTCCGCAGCATGGCCTGCACGATCCAGGCGTTTCTGCCGGGGATGATCGAACGCTCCAACGGCGCGATCATCAACATCGCCTCGGTCGTCTCCTCGGTCATGGCCGCGCCCGCCCGCTTCGCCTACGCCACCAGCAAGGCGGCGGTCATCGGGCTGACCATGTCCGTCGCGCTCGACTATGTGCGCCAAGGGGTGAGATGCAACGCCATCAGCCCCGGCACCATCGAGACGCCGTCGCTGCATCAGCGCTGGGCGGCCACAGGCGACGTGGCGACCGCCAGGGCCGCGTTCGTCGCGCGCCAGGCGATGGGCCGGCTGGGCCAGCCCGAGGAGATCGCCGCCGCGGCGGTCCTCCTGGCCTCCGACGAAGCCAAATTCATGACGGGCGGCAATCTGATCATCGACGGGGGAATGAGCCTATGAGCAAGCAACTCGCGATCGTCACCGGCGGCAGCACCGGCATCGGACGGCATCTGGTCGAGGCCCTGGTCAAAGCCGGCTACGCGGTGGCGTTCAACCACCTTGGCGCCCCGGCCGAGGCCGACAGCCTCGCCTCGGCCCTGGCGGCCGAGGGCGGGACGGTGATGGCCGCCGCCTGCGACGTCGGGATCAAGGCCGAGGTGGACGCCTTCCACGACGCCGTGGCCCAATGGCATGGCGCCGCGCCGAACCTCTTGGTCAACAATGCCGGCATCCAAACCTGGTCGCCGCTGCTGGATCTTGCCGAAGAGCGCTGGGACGCGGTGATCCAGACCAACCTCAAGGGCAGCTTCCTGAACATCCAGGCCGCGGCGCTTCGCATGAAGGCCGCTGGAGGCGGAGCCATCGTCAATATCGGGTCGGGCTGCAACAAGCTGGCCTTCCCCAATCTTGTCGACTACACGGCCTCCAGGGGCGGGGTGGAGCAACTGACCAAGTCCGCCGCGGTCGAGCTCGGCCCGTTCGGCATCCGGGTCAACTGCGTGGCGCCCGGCGCCATCATCACGGAACGAACCCTGCTGGAGGCCCCCGACTTCGAAGGATCCTGGGCGCCGATCACGCCGCTTCGCCGCGCCGGGCGCCCCGACGACGTCGCCGACGTGGTGCTGTTCTTCGCCAGCCCGTCGGCGCGGTTCGTGACCGGCCAAACCCTGTGGGTGGACGGCGGCGCCTTCACGCGCGCGCCCTGGCCCTACTGATCGCCCCACGACGTCCTAACGTCACGACCTCGGGACCCGCGTCCCGGGGCCAGGACCAAGACCGCTCCTGAACCGGCGGAGACCTGGCTTCACCATCACACCGCTCATGGACCTGGCCAGGGCGTGAGGCCATGTCTCCAGGCCCTCGGCCGCCAAGCCAAGCCAGGGTCAAGCCAGACGTAATGTTCTCGTAACGTCGCCGCCCGCAACTCCAGCATCGCCGCGATCGGCGCCGCTTTTCTGCTGGGTCCTGTTTCGATGATCTTTGATCCTTCTGGTGCGACACGCCGCGCGGTCTTGGGAAGCGGCGTGGGTCTGGCCACGGCGGTATGGGGCGGCATGGCCGCGGCCGGCCCGCGCGGGCGAGGCCGCTTCGATTGGCGATTGCATCGCCCCGAAGAGGCGGGCCTGAGCGCCGCGGGTCTGCAAGGCGTGCGCGCCTCGGTGCAGAAATACATCGACAGCGACCAGCTCACCGGAGCCGTCACGGTTATCGTCCGTCGCAATAAGCTGGTCTGGTTCGAGGCCCAGGGCGTGCGCGATCTCGAGACCCGCGAGCCGCTGCGCAAGGACGACATCTTCCGGATGGCGTCGTCGACCAAACCGCTGGTGGCCCTGTGCGTGCTGATGATGCTCGAGGAGGGCAAGCTTTCGCTCGACGACAAGGTCAGCCGGTTCATTCCGACGTTCAAAAACCCCAGGGTGGTCGTGGCGCCGGAAGGCTGGGTGTCCGACTTCATGAAGATCGCCAAGGATCCCAGCCTGATCGCCAAGAATGCAGCCTTGGCCGACAAGATCACGTTCGTGGCGGCGCGGCGTGAGATCACCATCAAGGACCTGCTGACCCATATCGCGGGGCTGGGCTCCATCGAAAGCTTCGGCGGCCCCAGCTCGGTGGTGAACAAGATACCGGTCAATCCTGGAGAGACGCTCGCCGACGTCGTGCCGCGCCTGGGCGGGGCGGTTCTCGATTTCTCGCCGGGCGAGCGCTGGTCCTACTCGGCGGTCAACGCCTTCGACGTGCTGTTGCGCATCGTCGAAATCACCTCCGGCCAGTCGGCGGAAGTCTTCATGCGCGAGCGCCTGTTCGAGCCCCTGGAGATGCGCGACACCTATTTCAACCTGCCGAGCGACAAGGCCGACCGGCTCGTCAAGCTCTACAACAGGGACGGGGGGACCTGGAAGCCGGGCTTTAGCCCGTTCGGCGTCGCCCCCACGAAATATACCTCCGGGGCCGGCGGCCTGCTCAGCACCGCCCACGACTACATCCAGGTCATGCAGATGCTCTACAACAAGGGCGAATTGAACGGTCGCCGCGTCATCGGCGCCCAGAGCGTCGCCTTGATGTCGTCAAACCAGGTCGGCGACCTGTTCTCCCAGAACCCGTTTGGCCGAAAGGGCACGGGCTTTGGCCTGGGAGTGGCGGTCACCACCGATCCAACGACGGCGCAAGATGGGCGAGGGCGCGGCGCCTTTGGCTGGGACGGCGCGCATGGAACGGACGCCTGGGTCGATCCCGAGCTCGACCTGACCGCCGCCTACTTCGTTCAGCAGCCCGTCAAGGAGGCCAGGGTGGATTTCCAGAAGGCCATCCGCGCGGCCTTGGCGACCTAGGGCGCGCGCCAAGCCTAGCCGCAGACCGAGCCGCGAGCCCGGACGAATCGGGCGCTTGGCCTGTGCGCGCCACGCCGATGGCTCACCCGCCGTGGCGTAATGCTGGCGCAATGTCGGGCAGGCATTTGCGGGGGACAAGCCTCCGACCTTAGGGCGCCAGGAGACCTGGGCGCGACGCTTGACGTCGTGATGTCGCCGGACGGGGCGATACGCCGATCAGGTCGATCCAAAGCGCCCGACGAACGGGTCGAGAAGCGGCCAGGCGCACAAGACGCCGTTCCCCCACCAAGTGAGTATCGTGTTCATGAACCAGTTCTATCGCGCCGCCGGCTGTGTCGCCGCCTTAACCGCCGCGCTCTCCCCTTGCCTTCCGTCAGCCGCGGCCGCCGCCCCGCGCGGCCTGGGAAGCCTTGTTGGCATGCGCCAATGGGAGGCCTCCGACGCGCTCCGCGAACGCGGCTATCGCTACGCCTCGGACCAGGGGCGTCGGGACGCTTCCTGGTGGAACGAGCGCGATCGCCAATGCGTGATCGTGATCTCCAATCGCGGCCGCGTCTCGGACGTCGTCGCGGCCAAGCCGGGCGACTGCGGCCAGAAGGACAAGAAGGACAACACCGGCAAGATCGTGGCCGGCGCCCTGATCGCCGGCGCCGTGGTCGCGGTCGCCGCGGCCTCGGCCGAAGATGCGCGGCGCAAGGAAGAAGCCGAACGTCGCGGCGAGTACAGCCCGGCCAAGGGCGTGACCTGCTGGCGACGCGAGCGGGTTTGCAACGATAGCCGCGGCCGCTCCGAGGCCTGGACGCAGTATGAGTTCCCGGCTCCGGCGTCGTCGTCACCGCGCCGCTAGGGCGACGACGGCTGCGGCGCCCAGCAAGGGCGCCGCAGCGATCGCCGGGGCGGCGGGCGCCAGGCGATCGGGCCTGGCGAGCTCAAGACGATCAGCCCGCCGCGCCAAACGTGAGCCGCACGCGCGTCCCGCCGTCCTGCGGGACGAACGCCACCTGCCCCCCGTGAAGCGTGGCGATCTGGCGCACAAGCGAAAGACCCAGCCCCGCCCCGGTGGCCCGGGGCCTGAGGCGGTAGAAGGGCTCGAACACTCTCTGGCGTTCTTCTGGAGGCACGCCGGGCCCCTGATCAATGACATCGATTGTCGCGGGCCCGGACACCTCGATCGTGATCAGCCCAGCGCCTCCGCCATGCTGGATCGAATTGGTCACCAGATTGGTGACCGCGCGTTCGATCGACACCAAGTCGCCCATGACGATGGCGGGGGCCGCCAGGATCGAAAGTTCCAGGTCATAGCCCTCGGCGATCGCTGCGGGGGCCAGGTCGGCGGCGACCCTCTCGCACAACCCTATCAGATCGACGGGGGCCAAGGCCTGGATCATCGTGAATCGCTGCATGTCCAGAAGCTGCTCTGCGATCGCGCGCAAACGAGCCACGTCCGCGATCAAAGCGTCCCTGTCAGGACCGCGCACCAACACCTCGATCCGTGTCTGCAAGATCGCGATCGGCGTACGAAGCTCATGCGCCGCGTCCGCCAGGAACCGTTGTCGGTTCCTGGCGGACTCCTGGATCCGCGCCAGCGCCCGGTTCATCGCCCGTACCAGCGGTTCGATCTCTTCAGGAACATCGGAGGCCTGCAGGTGACTGGGCGGGGTGTCCAGATCGATCGCCTCGGCCAGGGCGGCGGTCTGGCGCAAGCCGCTCAGCGAGCGGCGCACGACGATCGGCAAAGCGACGAAGGCTAGGAGGACCGGGACCAGCAACACCGGGAGATAGACAATGCCGAGCAAGGCGATCAGGCTCGCCAGGATGGGATTCTCGTCGACCTTGCCGCCATAAAGCACACGAACCTGCCCGGCGCTGGACTTGAGAAGCGCCGCCTTGGCGGTGGATTTCGGGTCCCACCGATCCTTGACCTCGAAGACCGCGGACCTGGGCAGATAGGCCGAGAGCGCCGAGAACCGTTCCGGCACGACCCCGAAGGTCGCCGTGCGCCCCTGGGCGTCGACGGCCACGAACCAGAACCGGGGATAATCGGCCGCGACCTGTGCCAGTCGCTTCGAAGGGCGCACCGTCAGCTGGTTTCCACGCCTGACGAGCGACGCGGCGATCAGAGGCTCCATCGCCGTGTCCGCCGACCTCACGATCAAGGCTTGCGTGCTGATCAGGCTTGAGACGCCGACATTGAGCGCCAGCATCAAGGCCAAAAGCAGCAGCGAGAACCACGAGACCAGCCGCCAGCTGAGCGAGCGGCGACGAAAGAGGAACTTCACGCGCCGACCCTCAACAGATAGCCGACCCCGCGAACCGTCCGGATCTCGACCTTGGCGCCGGCGTCGGACAGGCGCTTCCTGAGCCGCGAGATATGACTGTCCAAAGCATTTGACTGGATCTCGTCGTCATAGCCGTAGACGGCGTCCTCGAGCATGCGGCGCGGAACCGTGCGGCCGGCACGGCGCAGCAGCACCTGCAGAAGCTGAAGTTCCCGGCGCGGCGCGTGCAGGGGTTGGCCGGCGACGGAGGCTTCCCAACAGGTGAGGTCCAGCAGGAGATCGCCTTCCAAAAGATGCGACGGAAGATAGGTCTGCGATCGACGGCTGGCGGCCCTGACCCGGGCGATGAGTTCATCGATCAGGAAAGGCTTGCCGATGTAGTCGTCCGCGCCCTCGTCCAACCCCGAAATCCGGTCTTGGGCGTCATTGCGGGCCGACAGGATAATGGCCGGCGTCGTGACACCGCGTTTGCGCATTTCCGAGAGTAGGCGCAGTCCATCGCCGTCCGGCAGTTGCCGGTCGACCAGCAGCACCTCATGGACCTGATCCATGATGCTCTCACGCGCCAGGGCGAGGGTATCGACATGGTCGACCACAAAGCCGTGCTGATTCAGCGCCGCCTTCAAGGCTAAGGCCATCTGCTGTTCGTCCTCAATCAGCAAGACACGCATTGAAGCTCCGCCGGCCATTCCTTCGCGCATGGACGCCGATCATGGCCGCGGCAACCTAGGATCGCCGTGCTCGAACCTCCAGCCCCAGAGTCCTGCTAGGTCGTCGCACATTGCCGCAACATTACGGCCTGCGCGGGTTCGTCTTCGCGCCGCCGGCCGAACCAGTAGGGGGCGGTTAATCCGCCTAAACGGAATCTCGGACCTTCGAAGGCGACGCGGAGGCCGCGGCCTCAAGATCAAGCCGCGCGAGCGCGCGCGCCTGCGTCGTCGGTTCGCCCGGCGACAGGTCGATCAAGGCCTGTAGCGCCGCGATCAGCGCGCGCTTCTCGTCCAGAGCCTGTTGCAACTGCGCGCGGACGGCCTCGGGAGATCGCCTCATGCGCTGATGATCCAGCGCGCGCCGGATGTGCTCCACCGAAACGCCGATGGCCCGCAACCCCACGATCAGGGTCAGCCGTTCCACCGAAGCCGCGTCGAGGCCTCGGGCGCCGGCGGCGATCTTCTCGCTGCTGATAAGACCAAGCGTTTCGTAATAACGCAGGCCGCGCGTGGTCACCCCCAGACGGGGCGCGAGCGTGCTGATCGGCGTCAGGTGCGTGCGTCGCGCGGGCTGGGGAGACATGAATTCATCGCGGCTTGGGCGAACAATGGAGAAAGCCTATATACAAGCAAGATTGCTTGCTTGTAACCTCCGTTCATCTCCCCGTCCGAACCTGCATTCGGGGAGGGGATCGCACGCCGGCTCCTCACCGAGCGTGCTGGGAAGAGGTCCGGCGCTCCCCCCGAGCGCTGGACCTGCTCAACTCGCGGGCGGCGGCTGTCCTGGGCGCCGCCCGCTTTGCCGCCGGCATGACCGGCCCAGCCGTGCAGGTCGCGGCTGCGCGCCGGTTCGAGTCTTGCTCGCTCGTTCAGGCAGGCTCGCTCCACCGTGCGCCAGCGCCCGCGGCTTTGACGCGTTATCGACCTTGTGGATTGCAGAAGCGCCCCGCCCATGCAATCAAGTCAGCCTTGATTTTAAGTTAGAGACACCGTTGTGCTTGATCCCGAAGTGAAAACGCCCGCGCCCCCTAACGAGGTCCGCGAAACTCGCGTGCGCCGAACGAGCGCCGCCGCGGCCGTTGACGCGCGGGTGGAAGCAATTCTTGCGGCCGCCACGCTCGACGAAAAAATCGCCATGATGTCGGGACGGGGCTTCTTCGCGCAATTTAGGGCCAGTCAGGGACGCTGGTGCGCCGAGCCCTATCGGGCTGGCGGAGGCGTCGATCGCCTGGGCGTTCCGGCCCTCTATTTCACCGACGGGCCCCGCGGCGTCTCCGGCGGAAACTCCACCTGCTTTCCCAGCTCCATGGCCCGCGGAGCCACCTTCGACGCGGACCTAGAGCGGCGGATCGGCGAGGCGATGGGCGTGGAGATCCGCGCTCACGGGTGCAATTTCTCCGGAGCGGTGTGCATCAACCTGCTGCGCCATCCCGCTTGGGGCCGCGCGCAGGAGACCTATGGCGAGGATCCCTGGCATCTGGGCGTCATGGGCGCCTCGCTCGGCTTGGGCATCCAGGCTCATAACGTGGTCGCCAGCGTCAAACACTTCGCCTTGAACTCCATGGAGAACGCCCGCTTCCACATCGACGTCTCGGTCGACGAGCGCGCCCTCCACGAGGTCTATCTGCCGCACTTCAAACACGTGATCGACGCCGGCGTCGGCTCGGTAATGTCAGCCTATAACCGGGTCAACGGCGAGTATTGCGGCCAGAACCGTGCCCTGCTGACCGATATTCTGCGCGGCGAGTGGGGTTTCGAGGGCTTCGTGCACTCCGACTGGATCAAGGGCGTCCATGATCCATACGCCGCCGCCGCGGGGCTCGACGTCGAGAACCCCGAACCGATCGTCTACGCCAAGCTGGCGGCCGCCATCGAGGACGGAAGCGTGGCGCCCGAAGTGGTCGATCAGGCCTGCCAGCGGATTCTTCGCACACAACTACGGCTGACGGATCGTCAGGATCCGCTCCCGGCCTACACTCCCGACCTGGTGGCGAGCGAAACTCACCGGGCCCTGGCGCTGGAGGCCGCGCTCAAGTCGATGGTGCTCCTGGAAAATGACGGCGCCCTGCCTTTGGCGCGCCAGCGCACGGGCAAGTTGGCCGTGCTGGGTCGCCTGGCGGCCCTGGAGAATACCGGCGACAACGGCTCCAGCCGCGTCCACCCTCCCTATGTCGTGACCTTTCTGCAGGGCCTGCAGGCCGAGCTTGGCGAAGACGCCATCCTTCGGGGCGACGAGGCGGATCTGGTCGAAGCCCGCCGCCAGGCGCTGGCCGCCGACGCGGTCGTCGTCGTCGCCGGTTATACCGCCGAGGAAGAGGGCGAGTTCGTCGAGGGCGACGTCTCCCTGGGCATGGCCTCGCCCGACGAGCCTGTGTCCCCGCATGGCGGAGACCGTCTCGAGCTTGGCTTGCCCGCCGATCAGATCGCCTTGATCCGCGCGGCGAGCGAGAGCGGAAGACCGGTGATCGTCGTGTTGGTCGGCGGCGCGGCGATCCTGGTCGAGAGCTGGCGCGATCGGGTCAACGCCATCATCCACGCCTTCTATCCCGGCATGGAAGGCGGTAGGGCGTTGCCTCGGCTTCTCTTCGGCCAGGTCTCGCCTTGCGGCCGCCTGCCGTTCACCGTGGCCAGGAGGGCCGAGGACTACCCCTTCTTCGATCGCGACGCCAAGGCCATCACCTACGACTACTGGCACGGTTACACCAAGTTCGATCGTGAAGGCCTGGAGCCGCGCTACGGCTTCGGCCATGGACTGGCCTACACGCGCTTTGGCTACCGCGCGGCCGCCGCGCGACGACAGGGGGATCGCATCGAAGCCACGCTCGCCGTAACCAATCTGGGGGCGATGGCCGCGGATGACACGGTGTTTCTGTTCATCGGATTTCCAGGCCGCGCGGCGGAGCGACCGATCAAGCTTCTCCGTGGCTTCGAGCGTGTGTGGCTGGAGCCAGGGCAGACCAAGATCGTCCGCCTGTCGGTCGAACTGGCCACCCTGACCTGGCGGGACCCGACGACCCACGACTGGAAGCTCGAAAGCGGTCCGCACAGGGTCATGCTGGGCGGTGACCCGGCGGATCTGCTAGAGGTCATCGTGGACCTCTAAGGCCATCGCCGCCGCGCTTCGGCTCAGGCCCGCAACTTGGACAGGTAGGTATAGGAGCGAGCGATCGATTCCAGGCGCGAGAGCGTGAAGGGCGGCTCCTGCTCGACGTAGAAATGGCGCGCGCCCGCGGCGTAGGCGGCCGGCAGGACACGAGCCCAGTCGACTACCCCCGAGCCCACCTCTGCCGGGGAGGTGACCAGCGCCTGCGACGGCGTGAAGCCCTTGGCGACATCCTTGACGTGAACCTGGCGAACGCGGCCGCGGTGGCGGCCAAAGAACGCGACCGGGTCCAGCCCCGCCGAGCTCACCCAGCCGATATCGATCTCGAAATAGACCAGGCGCGGGTCGGTTTCCCGCGCCAGGATATCCCAACCGGTCCCGGTCCCGATCGGGAGAAACTCGACGCTGTGATTGTGATAGCTCAGCGTGATCCCGTGGGGCGCGAGAGCGGCCGCGCGTTCATTGAGCAATTGGGCCAGGCGCTTCCACATGTCTTCGCCGGCCTGGACCACGGCCTGGGTGATCGCCGTTTCCAGAGCCACGCCGGGCTGCAGCCTCAGGCCCGGCGGCAAGGGGAACATCGGCACCACCAGTTGCCTGACTCCCAGCGCTCCGGCCAGGTCGGCCAGGGCCTGCGGCTCGCTGCGAACCGACACGCCCGCGCCCGCCGCGGGAACATGGAGCGAACTGATCGCCAGCCCCGCCGCATCGGCGGCGCGACGCAGATCGGGCGGTTCACGGCTGAACAGGCCGGGAAGCTCGATGTCGCGATAGCCGATTTCCGCCACGCGCCGCAGCGTTCCTTCAAGGTCCTTCTTAGGCTCATCGCCGAGCGTATAGAGTTGGAGACCGATAGGACGTCCAAGCCGGGTGAAGAAGTCCTTTGAGGGCGCCGCCGCGACCGGCGAACCTTGCGCCGCCGCCGCGGCGGCCAACCCCATCATCAGCGCGCGACGGTCGAGTCTCGTGTGCATTGAAGTCTCCAAATTGTGAGATCGCTCATGCAAGGCATGGGCGGTTTGGGTCGGGGGCAGGGCGCTTGGATAGAGAGGGAGGCTAAAGGCGGGGGTCAGGAGGCCCGGAATCGATGGGCCGAAGAGACCAAAAAGTCGGGCTTGGAAAACGCTTTGGCGGCCAGACGTTCACGCCCTCTCCGTGGTTTGCGCCCCAAACATAGCGGCTGCGGCGCCATTAAATAACATTAAGTCTCGCCTGCTTGTAAAGTCGCTGCGCTTTCGATATTTCATAGGCTCTGAGCCGGGGAGGAGTATGCCCGAACCGGCCGCCGCCCGCTGCGGTCGGCGTTCACGCTCGTTGGCGTATCCACCTCGCCCCCCGACGCCGTCGATGACGCTCTTCGACGGCTCGGTCTCCCATCGGCTCCAAGATCAGCACGAGATCGCCAACATGGCCCATCACTTGCGCCTCCATATCCTGTCCGCCGCGGCCGTCGTGTTGGCGACGTGCGGCGCCCAGGCCCAGGCGCGCGCGCCCGATCACGGCCTGGCCGGCCCTGCCCCGCAACAGGCCGCGCCCGCTGAACCCGACGCCGTGGAAGAGGTCGTCATCGAGGCTCGGCGTTCCGGCGCGCCGATGTGGCAGATCACCAAGGGCCAGACGACGATCCTGCTGGTCGGGGAGATCACCGAGGTGCCCAAGGCCACGCCCTGGCGGCCCGACCGATTGGAGACCGCCACGGCGCACTCCGAACACGTCATCCTTGGCGTCCAGGAAAAGGTTTCGCCGGCCGATGTCTTTCGACTTTTCTGGCGCGGCGCGAAGATCGTTCAGTTGCCAAAGGGCGAGACTGTCGCGGACTTTCTGACGCCTCAACAGCTTCGCCGGCTGATCGCGCTGGAGCAGAAAAATGGCCGCTCCTATCAGCGCCAACACCCGCTCGTTACAGCGACAGATTTGCTCAATCGCCTGAAATTCAATCGCAACACGACCGATGACGCCAGCGACGTGGTCCGACGCACCGCGCGCCGCAACAGCATCCCGACCCGACCAGTCGGCCGGGTCTATGGAGACGAGCTAGTCGACAGCCTGCTGCAGGCCCCGCCCGCCGCCCATGTCCCCTGTCTGGACGCGGCCATGGCGGCGGCCGAGGCGGGCGAGGGCGTCGTGCGCGAACGCGGAGACGCCTGGACTCGGTTTGACGTTCCCAAGGTCATGGCCTCGCCCTTGGAAAGGGCGCTGGGCGCGTGCTTCCCGTGGGGGGATCCCCGGTTTGGTCCCGAGCTTCGCGGCCAGTGGACGGACGCCGTGTCCGAGGCGCTCAAGACACCGGGCGTGACGCTCGGCGTCGCGCCATTGCGCGTGCTGGCCGAAAAGGGCGGCGTCCTGGACCGTCTCCACGCCGAGGGCCTCCAGATCGAAGGGCCGGCCTGGCGGCCGCGGGATCAAGGGGCGAACTGAGCCCTGGGCCGCGCGGTCTCCAAGACCGCGCGCCCTTCGATCCTGGCGCCTCCCGACTGCCAAGTCCCGCGCACCGCCGCCTCTGTCACGGCGCGTCCTGTCAGCGATCACTCGCGCCGCGTCCTGCCTCCAGGCCAAGACCTGACCGCTAGCGGCAGTTCGCCCGATCTAGGGATCAACCCTGCCTCAGCGCAGATATCGCGTCGCTGGTCTCGGATAGGGCAAGATGGGCGTTCTGACGCACCTGAAGCTTTCCGCCTTCAAGGGATCGCCCTTGCCGTCGTAGCGCGGCGAAGCAGGAAACGCGCAGACCGGACGCGCCTCGGGCGTGGCCCCTTCCATCGCGAACGGCGGAAACGAGTAGGCTTGCGGGGACTTGGCCGCGAGCATCTCGTCGGGCGCGGCGCCGCGTTCGACCCAGGTTTCAAGCGCGGTGAGAAGGTCGTTGCGAGGCGACAGCGCCACGCCCGGCTTCAAATCCATCAACTGGCCGATATCGTTGGCTCCCGGGCCGGTGGCGCAATGGCCAAGGCCCGGCACCATGAACAGCCTGGCGAAGGTCTCGCGGGCTTTGCCCTTGGCCGAGACCTGCTGATAGTAGTCCACCGAGCCCAGCGGCGTGATGATCCCATCGGCCCAGCCGTGATACATGATCAACTTGCCGCCCTTGGCGGCGAAGGCCGTCAGATCAGGATCCATCGCGTTGAGCGCCGACCCGTAGGCCGCGTCGAGCGCATCCAGATCATGGTCGAAGTCGAAGCTGGACGCGGGACGCTCGGGCGGAAGGATCCAATGGGTGATGTCAAAGCCGCTGCTGGGCAGGAGTGAGGCGTCATACAGCGGGAAGATCAGTTCCTCCGCCCCTCGCACGTCCGGGAAATAGTACCGCTCCCCCGTCCGCGGATTGGCGACGCCCGCATAGACCTTCTCCAGAGCGCCGACCTGGGCGTTCGACAGGCATTGAGCCTTATCCTGCACGCGCTCGCAGGACAGGTCGCGTGGCGAGAGAGTGCACGCCAGAGGATTGGTCAGGAACCGATCGCCGGGCGCGCCGCCGTCTCGGCCGGCGCAGGCCCTGATGATCGCCTTTTGCCAGGCCGCCATCAGCGGCATGGGGATCACCGAGCCTGGCTGGGTTCCGATCTGCCGAAGCGCGGAATAGTGGATGTGCTGGTGGGTGCGGTTGTGCGCCGGAGCGCCCGCGATGATCCCATCGTAGTCGTCAGGGAACTTCTGCGCTTCGGTGAGCGCCTGATTGCCCCCCGTGGAACAGCCGACGAAGTAGGCGCGCGAGGCGCCCCTCCCATAGAAGCGGGCGACCAGCACCTTGGACAACTGCGTCATGGCGTGGGTTGAGCGCATCCCAAAGTCGCGGATCTGCTCGGGCCGGCCGTTGCCGAAATTGAACTCCACGCCGGCGACGGCGGCCGGCGCGCTGCCCATGTCCGTGGTGGCGGTGGCATAGCCGCGCTTCAAACCCGCGGCCAAGCCGGACGAGCCGATCTTGCCGGCGTGGCCGGCATTGCCGACGCCCAGGAACTTGCCGTTCCAGCCGGCCGCTTGCGGCAGCCACAGCTCGATCAGGATCTGTGAGGCGGGGGAAGGACTAGCGACGGCGAAGATGCGACAGAATGCGGGCAGGGCGGTCAGGCGCACCCCGTCCGAGGCGGTGTAGTCGCCCGCGGCGATCTGCTGGGACATGACCACGACCGCGTCGCCGACCCTGGCGCCGCCGCCGAGGGCCTCGCAAGGCTCCGCGGCTCTGGCCGGCGAGGACGCCATCGCGGCGAAAAGCCCGAGCAGCACGAGCGCCGCAAGGCGTATTCTCCCGACTGTAGCGGCCAGACCCAACTTCCATCCTCCCCTGGAGATTGCACGCCGCGCCTGTAAGACCGGCATGAACGCCGCCACAACCAACGCCCGCTGCGGGCGGCGGCCGCGCCTGAACGGCGGAGGCGACCTCGTCGCATTAAGCACGCCCCTCAGCCATTTGCAAACAGTATGGCTTGTATATAGATGATGGGTAACGGTCGCCGACAAGCGCGCCCGCGCGGCGAGAAATGGCCGCCTGGCTTTATTCGTCGGATGCGCCCAGGCGACTCCTTAGGCTTCAGCTCAATCGATAGGGAAGCACATGAACTGGAATCGTCGAACCGTGGTGGGAGCCGGCGCGGCGCTGGCCGCCATGCCGCTGGGAGGCGCGAAGGCGTCCACACCCAAGGCGAAAGCCTTTCCCAAGGGCTTCCTCTGGGGCGCGGCCACCGCGGGCCACCAGGTCGAAGGCAACAACGTCAACAGCGACTTCTGGGTCGCCGAGACCGTCAAGCCGACGATCTTCGCCGAGCCGTCCTTGGACGCCGACAACAGCTTCGAGCTTTGGCCAAGCGATCTGGACCTAGTCAAATCGCTTGGACTTAACACCTACCGCTTCAGCCTGGAGTGGTCCCGCATCGAACCTGAGCCGGGCGTGTTCTCTCGCGCCATGCTCGATCACTACAAGGCCATGATCGAGGGGTGCCGCGCGCGAGGACTCACCCCCATGGTCACCTTCAGCCATTTCACGACGCCCCGGTGGTTCGCCGCGCGCGGCGGCTGGACGAACCCCGACGCGCCCGAACTCTTTGCTCGCTACTGCGATCGCGCCGCCCGTCATCTGGCGGGCGGCATCGCCTACGCTATGACGCTGAACGAACCCAACGACATCCGCGATCCGGCGAGCGTGGCCAAGCTCGCTACGATCAAGCCGCGCCTGGACGCGATGCTCGCCGCCGCCGCCAAGGTCGTGGGCAGTGATCGGTTCGTCTTCGCCAACCTCGGCGTCACCGATTTCGATCAATACACGAAGACCCTCATCGCCGCGCACAAGGCCGGCCGCGCCGCGATCAAGGCCGCGCGGGGCGACTTGCCCGTCGGGGTGACCCTGGCCATGCCGGACGACCAAGCCGTCGGTCCCGACAGCATGCGCGACAGGTTCCGGGCCCAGGCCTACCTGCCGTGGCTGGAGGCGGCGCGGTCGGATGATTTCCTGGGCGTGCAGAACTACGAGCGCCAGCGCTGGGACGCCAAGGGCAAGCTGGAGCCCGAACCGGGCGGCTTGCGCAACGCCGGCGGCGGGGAGGTCTATCCCGCCTCGCTGGCCAACGCCGTGCGCTACGCCTATTCGCTAGCCCAGGTGCCGATCATCGTCACCGAGCACGGCATCAACACCCATGACGACGCCTTACGGGTCGACATGATCAAGCAATCCCTGGCCGAGTTGAAGCGCGCCATGGACGAGGGTGTCCCCGTCAAAGGCTACGTCCATTGGTCCTTGCTCGACAATTTCGAGTGGATCAGCGGCTACAAGCATCAATATGGTCTCGTCGCCGTCGACCGGACCACGTTCCGCCGCACGCCCAAGCCCAGCGCCGGCGTGCTGGGCGCCATCGCGCGAGCCAACGCGCTGCCGAGCGCCTGAGGGCCGCGTATCGGGGCGATCCGATGACGCGCGATCGCCCCGATACGCCCGCCAGACCATTATCGCCGAGGACATCGACGAAGCTTGCCGCTCGCCAAACCGGTCTGTGGCTTGTCAATGATGAGCGTGATCGATCGTGATCCGCCGGGGCCGCATGAAAGTGGCGCAGGCGGCGCCCCCGCTTCGGACAGGTTGCGCTTCCAAAGTGGGAGGCCGGTCTCCTGGCGGATCGCAAGGCGGTCGGCGCGGCCTGCGCCAACCGCCCCCCTGGCTATTTCGGCTTGGCGGCCAGAGCCTTCAAAAAGACCTCCAAAGTCTTCGGGATCTTGTCTTCTTCCACCGTATGGATCGAGCTCTGCTGACGCTCTTTCACGAACTTCTGGAGGAAGGCTTTCATCTCATTGACCGAGTCGCCGGCAGGGGTGCCGGCGATGATGTGGTCGCCTTGTGGGTAGTCAACGAACCACTTGGGATAATCGGGCCCAGGGAACAGTCGCGAATAGGCCACCGGTCCATAGCCGGAGAACGGACCCTGCACCTCGTCATAGGTCACCAGTTGATCCTTGGCGCCGTGGAAGAACATGATCGGCGCGGGCTTGTTCTTGAAGGTCAGCGGCGTATTGGCCTTGAGCCAGAACGCGCCCGCCATCGAGATGACGCCGGCATATCGGAAGTTCGGCGGAAGATGGGCCTTGGCCAGGTCCGTCTCGTTGGCGATGTTGTATTCAGCCACCAGGGAGCTTGTGGCCCCCGCGCTGCCGCCCATCAGAACGATCTGATTCTTGTCGATATTCCACTCATCAGCGTGTTTCAAGACGAGCGAGGTGGCGTCGAAGACGTCCTCGACGCTCCACTCGATGGCCCGAAGATACATTGCCGTGCTGGTCTCGGGGCTGAACTCGTTTCGCTGCTTGGCGATCTTGACGCCTAGCCGGTAGTCGACGGCGATCACGGTGTAGCCCGAGGAGGCCCATTCGCGCAGGCCGGGGGCCAGGCCGGGATCATTTCTCGCCCCGCCCTCCCAGCCGCCGCCATACAGAAACACGATCACGGGCTGCTTGCCGGCCGCCTTCAACGACGTATCAACGATGCGATCAAACTTGAGGGCCTCGCCCTCGCGGGTCGCGTAGGTATAGGTCGTCAACTGGTACTTCAATTTGGCGGGCGCCGGCTTCGCGGCGGCGGCCTTGGCCGACGCCGCATAAGCTTGGTCCAATACGCAAGTCGTTGTCAGCAGCGCGGCGAGAAGCGCTGAACAGGCGAGACGTTTCATGGGTTTTCCTTGAGGAGGTTTGAGGGTTCTCACGCCACGAGCCAAGTCCGCGCCCGTCGGATCGGCTAGAGGCGCGCCCCTCAAGCCCATCGTCCTGTCCACCGACCTGGCCATGGCGAACATCAAAGTGTAATGAAAAGCAGGTCAGCCTGTTTGTGTCCAGTCCGAGCATGGATCATCGGCCTCCGACCTTTGGCGCTCGCCAGGGATCACCGGATACAAGCGTACAAAAAGGCCAGCCACGGCGCGCCGTGACTGGCCAATCTCATGACGTGACCGCGTTGGCGCTCAGGCGGTCCGCGGGTCCTGGGACCAGGGGGAGGCGCGCCGACCGCCGGTCGGCGCGCAAGCCTTGTTAGAACCGAGCATCCAAGGTGGCGCCCCAGGTGCGTCCCATCGCGGGCGTGATCCAGAACGAGCGCCCCGCACCGCCATTGAAGCCCGACAGGACGTCGTACGAAAGCTGGTCATAGTGCTTGTCGAGCAGGTTTCGGCCAAAGAGGCTCAGGCCCCAGTGTCCGTCGGTGGATCGAACCCCGACGCGACCGCCCAAGAGCCAGTGCTCGGGCTGGCCGATCATCGGATCGGGGGTGGCTTGGGTGAACTGCTTGGACTCGTAGGTCAGATCCGATTGCACAAAGCCGGTCAGGCCCGACGAGATTTCCTTGGCGTACTCGCCATTCAACAGAACCCGCCACTTGGGGACTCCGGCGATCTGGGAGACCGGCTTGGTCGTCCCCGCGGCCGAACAGGCGCCCACGCCGGCGACCTGGCTGGGCGCGCAGGCCACCAGGAAGCTGTCGGAATATGAGGCGTCGTTATAGATCGCGCCGGCGCTGAAGGTCAGCTCGCGCGTGGCGCGGCCGGTGAGGTTCACCTCCACGCCCTTGCTGACGATGTTTGGCGCATTGCCCTGCCCAAAGCCGGCGACCGGGTTGGTGGCGGTCGCGGGCGAATAGACCGAGGTCTGGAAGTCCTTCACCTTGTTGTGGAACAGCGCGACCGTTCCAAGCACGCGCCCGTCCAGGAACGCGCCCTTCAGGCCCGCCTCGTAGTACATGGGGATCTCGGGCTTGATGACCGGCGTGACCAGCGGCGGGGAGGCCTGGTCGTTGACCGCCGGGCCCTTGTAGCCGCGGGTCGCCGTGAAATAGGCGTTCAGCTCACGCGACCAGACGTATTGCGCGCCCAGTTTCCAGGAGAAGTTGTCGGTCTTCACCTTGGCGTTGACCGGCGCCAGGAAGAAGGCGGGCGAGTAGATGTAGCCGTAGTCGGCGACGCTGGGCGTGGTGGTGTTGGTCAGGGACTGGGAGACGTCCTTGAGGGTGTCGTCGGTATAGCGCGCGCCGGCGATCAGGGAGAAGGCGTCGGTGACATGGTAGGTGGCTTGGCCGAACGCGGCCATGCTGCGGCTGTAGATGTCCAGCTTGGCGATGCGGCCGATCCGCAGCGGCGGCGGCAGGGCGCCCAGACCGCCGGCCTGGATCACCTGGTCGCGCTGGTCGGTCTGCGAGTAGAACAGACCCGCGACATATTCGAGCTTTTCGCCGGCGGGAGAGGTCAGGCGAAGCTCCTGGCTGATCGTGCTCAGCCGCTCGGGCGTCAGGTTGGTGCTGAGGATGTCGGTGGACAGGAAATCGCTGTCGCCGCCCAGGCCGTTATAGTCGAAGTCACCGGTCTGGCGGTGCCGGTAGGCGGTGATCGAGGTCAGGGTGAACCCGCCCACCTGATAGTCGACCTGGCCCGAGAAGCCGTACTTGGTGTCGCGACCCGGCACCTTGGAATTGCCTTCGGCGCAGTTTTGCCGGTTCGAAAGGCTCGCGACGATGCCGCAGGCGGCGAGCCGGGCCTGCAGCGCCGCCGTCGGGGCGATGGCATAGGCGACATCGCGAAGGCCATTGGAGCCGGCGCGGTCATAGTCAGCGATCAGGTTGATGGCCAGATCGCTGCTGGGCTCCCACAGGAAGCGCCCGCGCACCCCGGTGCTGTGGCTTTCCGGCTTGCCGCCCGTCAGCGTGTTTCGGACGATGCCCTCGTTCTCGTCGCGATGCGCGCTGATGCGCAACGCCGCATTGTCGCTCACCGGCACGTTCACGACGCCCTGCAGGCGCACGAAGCCGGCATTGCCGACGTCGGCGTGGCCGATCGCCTCGAAGCGGCTGGGATTGGGAGCCTTGGTGACGATGTTGATCACGCCCGCCGAGGCGTTCTTGCCAAACAGCATGCCCTGAGGACCGCTAAGGACCTCCACACGCTCGACGTCGAAGATGCTGCTGACCTGCGACGCGCCCACCGCCGGGTGACCCAGTTCGACACCGTCGAGCACCACGGCGACCGCCCCTTCCGATGAGCGGGCCGCGCCGTTGGTGGACACGCCACGGACCGAGCCGTTGGCGCTGATCGAGGGAACCGCGCGCGAAAGGTCGCTGATGGAGGTGATGTTCTGGCGCTGCAGTTGATCCGAACCGACAGCGGCGACCGACAGGGGCACTTCGATCAAGCGCTGTTCGCGCTTCTGCGCGGTCACGACGAGTTCCTCGATCGTATCAACGCTCGCCGGCTGCGAGGCCGGAGCCGAGGCCGTCTGAGCGCTGGCGGCGGCGGTGATGGCGAACGTCGACGAAGCGGCGACGAGTCCGAGAATCCAGTGACGATGGCTCATTAAATCCCTCCCCGGGTTTTTTGCCTCTCGCGCCCGGCGCGGCTGGTCGCCGCCGCCGGATCCGCGAGGAGCTGGCTATTGTCCGGCGAGGATAGGACATCACAATCATCTGCTCAAATAACAAACCGGTATTTCCTGTTTGTTTTTTAGGAACGTAGCGTTTTGGACACAGGACCGGCGATTAGGCACCAATTTTTCCGCGACACGTGAGGTTGAACTTGAACCAAGTGCGCCTCCCATCGACAGCGCGCCAAGCACAATTAAATCCTCTAGTTGCAGCGCAATCATCAGATGTTTGCTCTGCATTTCGCGCGCCCGACGGACACCGGACTGAGGAAGCGCGAACCGGTGCTTGCCGTCGCGAAGTTCAGTCCTCGCGGGCGGCTGGGCGAAGTGACCATTACGGCCAGGCCTTGCCGATCTAAATGCATCTCCAGAGGGCGAGGATCGGCATGCATTTGGCGGCGGATGTCACGGCCAAGCGACTAGTCTACGCCCTTCAGGCGTAGACTTCGTCATTGATCAGGTCAACCGGCTGATTTTTTACGGCTTTTTGATTGCACGACTCGCGCCCTGGCCTTATCGGCATATGCCGATAAGGCCAGGGCGCGGCGGTGTTCGCGCTTGAAGATGTCCGAAACTCGTATACATATTTCGGACATGACCGGCGCCGCCACACCCTTGAGCACTCAGATGGACACGCGGATCGACGCCGCGCCGCGCCGTTATGTCTGGACGCCGTCCGACTTCCTGGACCTAGGGGCGCGCGACGCCGTCGACAAGGCCTTGCAACGCCGCGCCGTTCAGGGCCGCTTGCGCCGCATCGACCGCGGCTTCTACGACCGCCCCGCCATCAACAGCCTGACGCGCCAGCCCAACCCGCCCGACCCCAGGTCCGTCATCGACGCGGTGGCCCGACGTGACCACCTGCGCCTGCTGGTGGACGGCATGACTGCGGCCAACGACCTGGGCTTCACAACCGCCGTGCCGGCAAAGATCGTAGTCCATACCGAAGGGCGCCTGAAACCGATCCATCTGGGCCAGATGGACATCGTCTTTCGCCCGACCTCGCCAACCAAGCTGGTCTGGGCGGGCCGGCCGGCCATGCGCCTGGTCCAGGCCCTGCATTGGCTGCGCGACATCGAAGCGCGCGGCGATTTCACCGCGGCGCATCTGCGCCGTCTGACCGACCTTCTGGAAGACCCCGAGCGGGGAGGGGACCTGCGCGCTGATCTCGCCGCGGGTTTTTCCAGCCTGCCGACCTGGATGCAGGACCGCGTCCGGCCGTTCATCGCCGACGAACTGGCGCGGGGCGCGACCGCCTGATGGCCCACCTCGCCGTCGACCAGGTGATCGGCGCCGGTGAGGATGACCGACGGGGCCTGTTCAACACCACGGCCGCTCGCCTGGGGACCACGCCGCAGAATGTCGAGAAGGACTTCTGGGTCTGCTGGACCCTGGATCAGTTGTTCAACCGCCTGCCCGCCGGAGGTCCCAGACTGCTCTTCAAGGGCGGCACCTCGCTCTCTAAGGGCTTTGGACTGATCGCCCGCTTCTCGGAGGACATCGACGTCACGGTCTTTCGCGACGACCTGGGCGAAGGCGAAAGCCTGACCGAGCTCGACGCGCTCTCAGGCAAGAAGCGCAAAGCCTGGCTGGAAAACCTCTCCGATGTCTGCGCCGGTTACATCCAGGGCCGGCTGCGCGGGGAACTCGAGGCCCTGACGGCCGCCACGGTCGAGCGGCTGGGCCTGCCGGCCGGCGCCCTGCGCATCGCCGAGGATCCGGCCGATCGGCTGAACCTGCGGGTGGTCTATCCGAGCGCCCTGGCCGCCGACGCCTACATCGCCGGCCACGTGACGATCGAAAGCGGCGCCCGCTCGGCGCTGGACCCGAACGCGCCCCTCGCGGTCACGCCCTATCTTGCGGCCGAGGTCGCCGACCTGGACCTGACGGTCGCCAACGTCACCACGGTCGATCCCGAGCGCACATTCTGGGACAAGGTGCTCATCCTCCATGGCCTGCGCGCGGCGTTCGACAGCAAGGGCGTGCTGCGGGGCGAGGGTCAGCGCGTGTCGCGCCATTATTATGACCTCCACCGGCTGGTCCAATCGGACCGTGGCGAACGCGCCCTAGCTGACCAGGTCCTGGCCGAGAACTGCGCGCTGCACGCGCGCCTGTTCTTCAATCGTCCGGACGCCAACCTCGCCGCCGCCCGGCCGCCAACCTACGGGCTGGTTCCCCATGATGAAATGACCGCGCGCCTGGCCAAGGACTACGACCTTATGGCCCGGATGATCTTCGGAACGCCGCCGGCTTTCGAGGACGTGCTGGCCAGCATCGTCGCCCTCGAAGCCCGATTGAACGCCACACCGGCGTCCTAGGTCTTGCTTGCGGCCTTGAGCCCGGCCTGAAACGCCCACTCCATCGCTCGGGCGATCTCGCCGTTGGTGTCGGAGTTGAAGCCGTGCTTGCTCCGCTCGGCCTTGCCCGCGGTAATGTGCTTGGCCACCCGGCGGAACGCCTCCTTGCGAAGCTTCGCCTCGACCGCTTCGACCGGCGCCTCGCCCAGCACCCAGGCGGCCACCTCCTGCGGCGGCAACTGCTTCATCCGCACATAGAACGGATGGTCCTTGATGCTGAAGGTCATGATGGCGCTCCGATCGTGGGGCGACCTTGGAATGCGTCGCCCTCCCGCGCAACGCTGCCACGATCGACCGACGCAATCGGCGCAGGAAGGCCGCCGCCACAGGCTTGGAGACGCCGTTACCTGCAAGGGATGCGCTACGATGACGATCGGGCTGTCGAGTGGTGATCAGACACCGGTAGAATTCCGACGGGGCCTGGACAGCACGGCGCCATCGCGCTCCAGCGCTAAATGACCCAGCGCAGGTGCGGCGCTAGTCTAAACCAATCGTCTTGCTTCCGGCGACGATCGCCTGGCGCACCATGTCCTCGGACGTCCGAAGGGCGGCGAGCGCAGATGAAAGCATGTCGCGAACATTCGGATCCTGGACCGCCGTTTTGATAAGGTCGCTGGCAGGGCGGCCTTCACGGCGGCCAGTGCGAGCGACACCTTCCGCCTCACGCAACAGGCCTGCGATGAACCCCAGATCCCATTGGGGTGGGTGAGCAAGGCGCCGCGCGAAAGCTCCCGCTGTCGTCGGCTCCCGGTCGGTCAGGACACTGATGATCAAGGGTAGACATTATTTCCGATAAGATTTGTTAGGCGCAAACAATCTGTAGCGGCCGGATGAGAATGTCACCCCTGTACCAGTTAGGCATGTCAAGCAACCAAATGGTCACGTCGTGAGACTGCATGGCAGCACTAGGCGGTATCCCGCGCATTCGCCGGGCGCGTCGGTCGCGACTTAAAGAGTCGGTGACATCTGCCACGCCATACCGATTGGGCCCTACGAATACTTCTCCGCGGCACACAAGACGCACCGCACTTCCAGCCGCCGGGCTAGGATCGCTGTTCGCAGCCGCCCAACCTAGAAGGCATCCCCTTGTCCAATGCCGACACGCCGATTGTCCGAGCCCTCTACTTCTGCAGCGCGGCGACCGCCGGCGTCTTCGCGATCAGCGCGCTGTCGAACGGGCTCTTGTTCTGGGCGGCATGGCGGGCGAGCTATTTCATGATCGCCGGCCCGACCGACGTGGTCATGGGCGGGTTCTCCCTCTTCCCCAAATTCGTCATGAGCTTCGTCGTGGGTCTGATCGTCCTGGCCGCGTCAAGATGGGCCGCGGAACGCATCACCGAAAGGCTCGACCCCGGCCCACGACGCCGGCGGAGCGTCGAGGAGTTGGTGGCCGAAGCGCGAGAAGATCATCAGATCTCGCTCTACGTGGTGCTGGGCGTGGCCCTGGCCGGCACACTGTTCATCAGCCTTTGGGGCGCGCACGGCTTCCTCAAGTCGGGCTGGAGCCTGGCAACCCGTCGTGTCGCTTGGCCAGCCGTCTATCACACCGGTCTGCGGGTGGCCCCCGAGAGCAAATTGGACAAACGCTGCCTTGGCGTGGACGTGCTGTGGCTGGGATCCAGCGCCGCGATCCTGAACTGCGGACAAGGCGTCCGGATCATCCACGACCTCGAAGCCCTGGTGACAGAACCCACCACCACGGTGCCCGTGGAGGAGGATTGATGGCCACGACCGAGCCGCCGCGCCATCGACATCGCCACCGGTTTGCGCGAAGCCGCCTTTGCTCTCGCGAAAGCTTAGCCAGGTAACTAGCGGCAAGGAGGAATCCTCGATGGGCAAGACCGATCCCTGGTCGATGGACGATCTCCACGGCGAATTCGAGAGAATGGTCGCCAAGGCTTGCAAGGACGCCGATCTTCCGCCCGAGGAAGTCGAGGCGGTCATCAATCGGACGATCGTCAGATCCTCGAAAGGCGCGGCCAAGGTGCTGCTGAAGGAATTGCGTGCTCGCGCTCCGGCGATGCTGCGTGGTCGGCGCGCCGATCGGAAGGGGTTCGAGGCCCGCAACTTCAAACGTTGGCGCAAGGCCTTCGACCTGCTCGAAATGATCATGGCGATCGCCTACGAGGCGTCCGACGCCTTCGCACGCCATTTCCACGCCGAAGCGGATGCGGACGACGACACGGTGTTTCAAGCCCTTGTCGCGATCCATGCCCGTTGCCTGCTCGTGGCGTCCGAGGTGCTCTGCTTGATGGGCGGCGGCTACGCCGATGGGGCGATCGCGCGCTGGCGGACGCTCTACGAGTTGAACGTGGTGGCGCTGTTCATTCGCGATCATGGACCAATCATCGCGGCGCGCTACCTGGTCCACGCCGACGTCCAGGCCGCCAAGGCGGCCAGGGCATGGAACGCGGCGGCCAAGGCCGGCGACTTCGAGCCTCATGATCCCGCGGCCATCGCCATGCTCGAAAGCCGGGCGGTCGAGATCAAGGCGATATTTGGCGACGAAATGGAAAATCAATATGGCTGGGCCAGCCCAGCCCTAAACGGCGCCAAGAAGCCCAACTTCCGGCAGATCGAGGATGGTGTCGACATGGGCCATTGGCGCGGTGTCTATCAGTGGGCTTGCGCCCATAATCATGGCGGCCATCACCCTTCGGAAGATCTGCTGGGCCAAAGCGAACGTGACCACCCCCTGCTGCTTGCCGGCGCCAGCAATTCGGGCATGACGTCGCCGTTGGCGCTCGTCGCGGCCAGCTTGACCCATGTGACCTCGACCCTGCTGTTCACCCGTTTGAACCTTGATCGGCTCGTCGCCGCCCGGGTCCTGATGAAGCTCAGTCAGGAGATCGGACCCGTCGCGCGGAAGGCCGAGGCCAAGAGCCTCGCCAAGTTCCACAAGAGCCTGTCGGTTGCTCTCGGCTAGGACACACCCACACCAGGACGAATGAGTCCGATCGCCTTGGACCAGACCTTGAACCAGGCTTCATCGAAAAGGCTCGCCAGGTCGCACGGCGATGTCAAAACCCAGGCGTCGGGGGCGCTTATTGGAACGAGGGGATCTCCGCCCGCGCACTGGAGAAAATCTCGGTCGAGAACGCGGACGCCAAGCTTCGCAAGAATGCGTCCCAACACGTCTTGCCCGCGCCGAAGCTTCACCATGACATTCATCGATAACGCCGTTATCTTACCCCAACCACTTCACCGGGAAGCCAGCGAAGTCGAAACGCGGAGATCGGGCATTGCCTTTCGAACCTCTGGAGCCAAACCCAAAGGGCGGCCTGGAAGCCTACGCGCCGGTCATGCCGCTGCCGCTGGTTGTGGCGGTGCTGGATTCAGCGGAGGAAAAGGAGGGCCGGACCACTGCGGTCGTGGCCTACGGCTTCCGCTATATTCACACCGCGTCTGGCGCTCAGATCGACGTCCCCGAGGGCTATGTCACCGACTTCGCGTCAATTCCCACGGCCGTGCGCGGCGTTTTCCCGCCGTTCGGCCGACACGCCAAGGCGGCCGTCCTGCATGACTGGCTATACCTGATCGGCGAGACTGGCCAACGCGCCTTCGCCGATCGGATATTCCTCGACGCCATGGCCGACCTTAACGTCAGTCTGGCTCGACGCACGGTCATGTATCGCGCCGTCCGGCTGGGCGGCGGCGGCGCGTACGCCAAGGAGGCCTCGGCCTGGAAGACGGCTTTCGCTGACTGGAAGACGGGCGAGCGCCGAGCGCCCGACCTCCCCGTCGAGCAATACTATCAGCGGTACTGGAAGGCCTCTCCCGCCCCCGACTATCGTCCTTGAAAGCCCCGCTAGTTCGACGATCGACGCGAGACGGCCTTCGCCAGGGTCCAATCCACTTCCTCTCGCAGCAAGCGCGCCCAGGCGGCCATTTGTCTTTCATCATGGCGCGCCTCGTAGAGCTGCTTGCGAAGCAAGGACATGAGCTCATTCATCGGCCAATCCGGCGCCCCGAGGACGCGCGCGATCTCCTTGGCGCGAGCGGGGTTGTCCAGGGCGCTGGGGAAGGCTTCGTTTCGCTCCAGCAGAACCTGCAGCCAATCAAAGACCTGCCGAAAGCCCTCGTGATAGCCGTCTCCCAGGATTTCGATGAGTTCGGCCACCAATTCCCGCAAAAGCACCGCCCCGCCGTGTAGCGCTTGCTCGCTCCCGCGCGCCTCCCGGAAAAGGCGATCAAGCTCCGCGTTTCGCCGCGACACGCCAAGGGGCATCGTCTTGCGACGTATTCGTGCCTGTCCCACGCTAACGCCTAGAGCCAAACGCTCTCCATCCTGGTCGGTGGACGGTCCAAGCACGATGCTTCCGGCGATATCCCAATAGGTGAAAGCCTCGGAAAGCCGACCCAATCCTTCGAGCACGCCGGCGGTCGTGGCGTAGATCGAGGCGGCCGACGACGGAGGGACATGTCGCCAATTCGACCTTAGCCGATTGGCCTGGATCAAGAGATCGTGCCAGCAGCCGGCCACCACCAGGGCTTCGGCGTATACGTCGCCCAGCGGCCCATCCAAACGATCCAACCCGTAACGGGCCAGCGTTGGAAGCGGGGCTAGGCCTTGTTGAATGTCGCGTCTGATCACGCGTCGCAATTCGGCGTATCCATCGGGAAAGTCCGTCAGCGCCTCCTCGGCCTCCCGCAAGCCTTTGACGCCTTCCCGGTATCGCAGGGACGCGGTTCCGAGCAGGCTGCGCAGCGTCGATCTAGCGCCTGGTCCGAACTCCTCCGCGGCCAGCTTTAGCCGATCGCCAGCCTCGGGGATCCAACGCTCGGCGATGAGGTGGCCAGACTGGCCCAGACGCAAACGATGATAGAGTTCCTCGCCTCTCGAAATCGGATCGTCGAAGCAGGCGTAAAACTCGATAGCGGCTAGGTTTATCGCACGCGCGACGGAACTGGGGATCGTCGCGTCGAGGTCGCGCAGCATCAGGGCGCGCACATCCGACCGATGCCAAACGGCGCCTGGATCGGCGGGGTCGCGGCGAAACAGCTGCCCTTCCATTTCCGCCGCGGCCAGTAGGCCGTCCGGCGAGGCCTCACGGAAATCCAGATCACAGGGCCCAGCTAGGACTTGCGAGATAACCTCTGTGGTCAGCCGCCGCACGAGCAATCCCGGACGCGCCAGCCTACGCAACGCCGGATCGCGAATGCGCCGCAGCACGCGGTCGTACAGCGTCGCCTGAATGCGTTCGGGATCGGATTCCACGGCGTCGAGCCACGCCTCGGCGTCGTCGACTTCGTCGGACGCCAAGAGGCGCGCCGCGAATCTGAGGGCCAGCGGCGAGCGGCCGACCGCACCGATGACACGCGTCAAGTGAGCCTTGGCGATCGTGACCCCAAAGCGGGCCGCCTCGGTCGTCAGATAGGCCTTGGCCTGATCGGGGCTCAGGACGCCAAGGATGATCCGGCGCTCGCCCGAGCGCCAGAACGGGGGAAAATGGCGGGACCCATAGATCACCATGACCTGGCAGCCGGCTTCGCGGCGCAGCATGTCAGCCGCGATCAGGGGGCTTTCAGCGGCCAGGTCATTGAAATCGAAAACCTGCTCGGCGCTGTCGGCGATGATCACCACTCGAGGACGCTTGTGCCTGGAGCTCTCGCGAAGCAGAAAGCCAAGATCGGCCGCGAACCTGTCTTGGTGCATGGAAAACGACTCCGATGCCCGCGAGTGGCCATAATCGTCTTCATCGTCGACCCAGGTCGCCGACGCGACCGCGTTCGCCGCGATCCGTCGCGCTCGCGGTTCGTCTATCCACCGGTCAACCTGACGCAGGCATTCGGCCAGGATCGTCACGGGGCGGGCCCTTTGCAGGTCACGCCGATCGAAGTCCACGTGAAAGATCGCCGTCGGGCGCTCTTCTGGATTTTCCAGCAATTCGGAAACGAACCTGGCGATCAACATGGACTTTCCCATGCCGCCAGGAGCCTCGATTTCCACGACGGGCACCCCCCTGGCCCACGCCCGATGGAGCTTCGCCAACTCGCGCGTTCGGCCGATGAAGCGTGGCAGATCCGCGCCACCGACGAGGTTGAGAAAGTCCAGCTCATCCATCCGCCGACGAACCGTGGCGAGGTCGGTCGCGATGGACGCCCCCACCGCCTCGGCCAGCGGCGCCACTTGAGCCCAGGTCGCCAGTCCGAGCCGATTGGCCGCGTCCACGGCGACGGCGTCACCGTTGAGGATCGTTGAAAGCAGGGCCTCGCCCTGGGTCTTGTCGTCCGGCGCGATCTCGTCGAGAAAACGCTTGGCGTCGGCGGCGCCGATCGCGTTCAGCACGCGCACGCGATCGCGTTGCCTGAGCCGCACGGCGGGGGAACCGTCGGCGGCCTCCGCCGGCGTCGCCAATAGCTGCAGATCAAGCGCCGTGCGCTGAGCCAGCTCCAGCTGGGCCGACGATGAAGAGCCGCGCGCGCCCAGCCAGCCACCTAGCAGGTCCCCTGACTGGAACCGCTCTCGAACCGCGGCGCGCCCCCATAGATCGCGCACCGGCCCGTCCGTCATCAGCTCGGCCGCGGTCGGCGGCGCGCGGCGGCGATCGTCGATCATGCCCGCACCCTTTCGCGAAGATCCACCAGCCCCTCGAAGACCGCTGACGCCAAATCAGCGCCGGCATGGCGCAAGCAAAGGCCGCGCAAGGCGTCCACCTCACCCTGCAGATCCGCCCCGTCTAGCGGGTTTGCCCCAAGCAGATTGAGCGCCCGAACGGCCGCGTCGATCTCCGCGTCCAGGAAACTGGTCAATCTTTCTCGGCGCGCCAACCGGCCAGGATCCTTGATCGGCAATTTCAGATCCGGACCAAGCAGGAAGATCACGCAATCATGCAACGCGCCATTGAGGCGCGCGTCCACCAGGCCCGCGACGAACAGTTTGACCTCGGGAGCCAAATGCCGATCCAAGTGGTCGAACACGATCCAAGGCGTCGCGGGCCAGGGCGTGGGCATGGCTTCAACGCGCGCCAGGAATTCGGCGACGAAGAGCGCGCTCAAGGCGCCATCCGTGACGCCATCGCAGATCGGTTGGGGCCCCACCGCAATGCCAAGAACGCGCGTGAGATGCGCGAACAGGTTTGGCAGGGTCTGATTGGCCAGCACAGGCCCCACCAAGTCCAGGCCGATCGGCTTGATCCGGGTTGGCCCCAACTGCTCGGCGACATGGCGAATGAGCTTCCAGGAATGGCTTCGGCCAAAGCCGCGCTCGCCCTCGACCACGACCACCGGGCACGCATAGCCCGATACCAGATCGGCTAGGTGCGAACGGAGTTCGACGCGATTGACGATGGGCATGCCGCCGACCAGCACGGCTTCGTGCGGCGCGCAGCGCGGCATCCTGGCCAGACGTGCTCTCAGCCGCTGTTCGGCGGCGGCTAGCGGGACGCTGGAGGGATGGCGGGGATAGTCGACCAGAAGCCCAGCCAGAATATCCGGCGCGAGATGTTCACGGCTTCTGAGCCAGGCCACGAACGCCACCGACACGGCCGGCGCCGCCGAGTTCGCGCCGATGAACCGGTCCGTTCGCGCCTGCACGGCCCGAAAAAGAACATGGTCGAGCTCGGCCTGGGTCAGGTCGTCGGCCAACCTCATGAGAGCGAGTTCTTCGTCGACGAGGAGGGGCACGGCTAGATCATCACTCCTTCTCGGCGCGCGTCATCGAGGATCGGTTCGATGGGAATGGCCTGGTTGAAGCCGGTGACCCCGTGAGACGGGGGACCGTTTTCGTGGCCGGCGTGATGGAGCGCCGCCAATCTCAGCGTGGCGTCGAACAGGGGCGCCCCGGAGGACCCGGAAGCGGTGTTGACGTTGTGACGCAACCGCGTGGGTCCTTGTTCCAACACCGCGCCAATGTCGATCATCATCGGCTGCCCCATCGGATGTTGCAGGATCAGGGCCGCGTCGTGGGTCTTCAGCCCGGATCCGGACGGCGCGACCTCGACCACGCCGCGAGGCTCGCCGCCAACCGTGATGGGCTTGTCGCCGATCCGCTCGGCCAGGCGCAGGATCGCATAATCCAGGTGGCTGGCTGAATCGACCATCGGGCCGGCGACCAGGTCGCCATCCGCGTGGGGGCTGCTGGCTTCCACGCTCCTCACGACCACCCGCGTCTCGGGCGTCGCGAAACGGGCGCCCCCCGATTTCCAGTCAAAGACGCACGTGACGTCGCCCAACAAGGCGCGTCCATCGGCGGCGAGCAACCCGGCGATGACATGGCGATTGGTCAGGACCAGGTCCGGCGCGATGAGCACCCCCGTCCCGGTTCCCGCCGCCCTCACCTGACAGACTCGCCCCTCCAGCATCGAAAGCTTGCCGCGAAATTCAGGGGCGTCCCGATAGCCTCGGTCGGAAAGCATGACCTCCAGAGCGATGGGGCCAACCTGGGCTCCATTGGAAATTCGCGTGAAGCCCAGCTCGTCGAGCGCGAAGGCGAAGTCCGGCACGGCCGGCCTGGCGTCGCGTAGGACGGCTAGAAGCTCTTCCACCGTATTACGCCGTTCAAAATGGCCGTATATCGTATCGACTTGATTTCCCCAAAGTCCATTTACATTTACGATATTATCAATACGCAAATCCAGTCTTCTCGAGACAATCGTGCTCATGTCATTTATATTGAAGCTGTTCTCAATGGATTCGAGAACGCGCCTCCGCATATCACCTTGCAGGATCATCTAGGCCTCGGATGGCGATGTCGCCGTGGTCGGCGAGCGTCTTGAGCATGACGGCGGCTCCGCACTGCTTGGAGATCGCTTCGGGATCATACACACCATCGCGCACGAACTTGCCCTTCGAATAGTGGTTCGAGAAACTCCACAGGTATGGCGTGTTGATACCCTTCCGTCGCGAACCAAAGCCGTTGTAGCGCTCCAGGCGGAACAACGTCGCGGGCACACTCCAATCTTCCAGGCCCGCCAGATCGTGGCCCGTCAAGGCGTCGAGCGCGCTTTCCTCCCAGCTATAGGGCGGGGGCGTGGCGATCGGACGGCCCGCGGGGACCCTCACGGTGCGCCCCGTGAGCGGGTCGCCATTATGCAGATGGGTCGCGAAATCAAAGCCGCCCTCCATCGCGTGGATGGCGCCGATCACCCACCAGGGGATACGCGCCCGGTTTCCCACGGCGACATAGCGGGGTTGAAAGGCCAGCAGCTTCTTGCGGTGCCAGGACACCTGGCCAGCCCATTCGGGGCGGATCTGGCAACTGGAGAAAAGGCGCTCATACTCGTCGGTCAGGTCGCCAAGTCGAAGACCATCGGAACCAGCGGGCGCTGATCGCGGTTGGGTGAGCTCCAGATAGCGGCTCAGCAGCGGTCCGGCCTGGGCTGCGACGGTCAGGTCCGGACTTTCCTTCAGATCGATCAAACGCTGAAGTAGCGGCGTCAGCTGCGCCAGCTGATTGGCCGCCGCGGCGATGGCCGCGATCTCGAGGCCAGGCTCCGCACGGGCGACGGGAAGCGCCGACGGCGTGGCCGAAACGCTGGTGATCGCGAACGCGCGAGGGTCGTCGTATAGCGCCTTAAGGGGTTGCACCGAAACATGGACGTGGTGGTCATGCGGGTTGGTTCCGCCGTATGGACGCCAAGCCCAGGCGGCCTGTCCATCCCGTGGCTCGCTCGCGCAAATCCGACGATTCCAGATGATGTACTTGATCCGCGGGTCGCGACTGGCCCTCAGCCCTTCCGCCAGCACGCCCGCGTCGCATCCGGTTCCCGGGCTGTGCGTGAAATCGCGAGCGGTCACCACCCCGTAGGCGCCGTCGACCACCCAAGGATTATGATCGCTGGAGCGAGCACGGTGAGCGGCGTCGCCGACGCCCCCGTCACTGGCTTTATCCCGAGCCGGCGCGAGCGTGTTGATTTGCTCGCGCAGCGCCTCCAGCGCCTCGGCGATCCGCCAGGGCGGCGACGATTCCAGTCCGCCGCGGGACGCCGGCGCCGCGACGGGGGCGTCGGGATCGCCGTGAACGTCCCGTGACAGGTCCACGACCTGGTCTTCATTTCGCTCGGTAGCCATCGTCCCAGCCCCCGCTGAATAGCGAGCCTAGCTCAACGTAAAACTGAGTTGCAATGAAAACTATCGGCTTGATTATATTCCCGCGATGGTCGCAGTGTTGGCCTCCATTCTGGACAAACGGGGGGTCGGAGGATGAGTGTCTTTCGCGTGCTCGGCGAAGAAGTGGTCACCAAGTCGGAATATCTTGAGTCACGGTCGGCGGATCCGGATCGGCCCTCGCCCCTGGAGGCGGCGCTCGGCGGCGCGAAAGGGCTGGAATCCGATCTAACCGGCGCCACGCAGTTCGTGCCCATCGGAAGCGGCCAGCCGCTCACGGTCCTGATCCGCGAAGTCTACACGGGCAAGCATCCCAAGAAGACCATCCTGGGCGGCGGCGACAAATCCATGCTGGTGACCACCGCGTTGAAGGGCTACGCGACCTATGCGCCGGCCAGCCGAGCCGTGAACTTCGCCGAGCCAGGCATCGGCTCGCGAAGGCAACTCGTCGCGCCCTCGGCCGTGAACGCGGGCACCAATGTGGTGGCCTATTCGCCGGCCGTCCTGACCGACCAGCTGATCTTCACGGTCGAAATGGCGTTCGATCGCTTTCCAGAGGGCTTGCTGAACACGATCGCGTCCTCCTTCACCAAGGCCGCCGCCGTGCCGCTACTGCTGCCCGCCCGGGAATACCTGCTGGCGGCCGGCGGCTTGCTGAAGATCGCCACGGACTGGGCCGACGCCCTCGTGGATGGCGAGCCCGCGTTCAGCTCGACCGACACCATCGACTTCGACATACCGGGCGTCGTTCCCGCGAAGGCGGATTTCCGGGTCATGGGCTCGGAGGACCACCGGGGCCTGACCTATAAGCCCGGTTTGGGATTGGTGAGCGCGACCGGCACGCGATACGACGGCGACAGTCCCTATGTCGTGGTCAGCCTCGACGGCGCCGAACGCAAGTCCCTGGAGTCCTTCGCGCCAACCCTGGCCACCGCCGAGCAGCTGAAGAAATTCCTCAACGCCAAGACCGGCGCCGAAGCCTCGATCGACGCGCTGATGCAAGGCATCCAGCTGGCCAACGACATCGCCTATCGGGAGCAGGCGCTCAAGCTGCAGGCGGAGATCAGCGCCGAGACGGACGCCAAGCAGAAAGAGGCCAAGACCAAGCGTCTCGAGGCGATCAAGAAGAACATCCTGACCGCCGAACTGAAGCCCGGTTAGAAGCCAACGTCACACGCGGCAGGCAACGCTCGGTGACGCCGCCGTCGGCCTGGTGAAATCTATCCAAACCTCCAGGACCGCCGGCCGCGGAAGTCGGGCGGCGGTCGCCAGCTTGCAGGACGGTCCCGGCCCGGAGTCCTCCCCCGAAAGCGTGGCGTTCAGGGCCATGCCGAGGCGCTGGGCCAATGCCGCCTCGCTCGCCCGATAGAACCGAACCTCGGCGTCGGGGATGGCCTTGTCCTTCATGTCCTCGACGCCGGGGACATCATAGCCCTGGGCCAACAACCGCTGGCGCAACGCCTCGGCTTGGGCGCGGTCACCCTTGTATTGGATGTAGACGGCGACCAGCTTTCTCACGCGCAACCAATATTGTGGCCCCGATGGTCTTTGCATGGCGCGCGGCTTATCAAGCGCGATGACCATCGCGTCGGGTTCGATCACCCCTGATCGCGGGGCCGATTGGTAATCGCCATCGGGATAACCCGTGCGCAACACGATGTTGCCGTTGCTCCGGTAGCGACCGCCCTTGACGATCGCGTCGGGAAGGGCCGGCTTGGCCGAGGGATACTGTCTGAGCAAGGCGCGGCCGGAACCTCCGATCCAAATATAGCCTTCTGGCCCCGCCGCCCCTAGATCGACGACAGGCGCAGTGTCCGGCGCGACCGTCGAGGACGGAGCGATGACCTGGTCGAGGTTGTCCTCGAGCGTCTTGATCCTTGCTTCGTCCGACTCCTGGCGATTGAACACCAGCGCGGCCGCGCCGACGCCCATGATCGCGATCAACGCCATGGTCGCCCAGCGCACGCGCTGCCGCCGGGAACTGGCGTCGATATAGGCCGTGATCGCCGGTCCGCGGTCGCGATAAGGCAAGGCGCGTTTCAACGAATCGCCCAGCAACAGATCGGTCTTGCGCTTGTATTTCCCCCAGAGGATGGCTGACTTGGAGAGCTTGACGACCAGGGCCTCCTCGAACCGCGCGTCGGCGATCCACGCGCCCAATTGCGGCCAGTGTTCCGTCAACAGGCCCTCATGGGCGATGACGAAGCCTTGACCGCCCAAGGCGGCGGTGATGACGCCGGCCTTGGCGAACCTATCGCGAACGGCTTCGAGGAGAGGGACATCGACCTTCGGACCGAAGGGCGCTGGGGCGTTGAGCAAATCTAGAAACAAATGTTGGGCCGCGACCACTTCCGCGTCAGACAACGCCTCGAACACCTTTCGCGCCCGCGCCTCGACGGCGGGACCGGTGGCTGGATCGAAATCGGCCAGGCGCTTGAGCTCGGGAAAAGGCTGATCGGGCAGGCTGGCGATCGCCCCCGCCCAATAGTCGATGATGCCCTGGGCCACGTCGCGATCGGCCGGGCCCTCCAGCCAGCGCCCAAGCTCGGCGGCTTGGTGACGGATCGCCGTCGCGCGACGCAGAACGGTGGCGGGCTTCAGCTTCGGGCAGGCCGTCATCAGATCAAGGTGACGACGACGAACGGCCGGCAGCGACATGCTCGGCGAATAGCGTGGCGACCTCGCCATTCTAGCCTTCCCTCAAAAGCTGTTGGATCGGACGCTGAAGCGCGCCGATCCGGTTGCAGTGCTCAAGGACCGCCTTGTCCACGCGAAGAAATTGCAATCGGCCGATGCGCACGAAGGTCAGCAGCGCGCCCGCCATCAGATCCACCCCGCCCGACAGGAGGGCCTGCCCGACCTGGGCCCGGGCCCGATCAAGATTTGGGTCCCACATATCAGGCGCCGATAGCCGCAGCGTGTCGAGGGACCGTTCGATCGTCCGCCAATGAAGCCGAATGAGCTCGATACCGCCCTCGGGCGTCTGCAATTCCTGCTCTATGGGCCAAAGTCGAGCGTCAATGGCCTGCCAACGTTCGTGAAGGCGCAGCGTGCGATCAAGGATTCGATCCAGAGCGGCCAAATCGTTGGCCGCGACCTTCAACGGCTGGACCAGCGTCTGCGGCACGGCCGCCAGTCTCGCGGTGTCGCCCAGGAATTCAACCACCCGACCAAACGGAATATCCCGGGCCGCCTCGATGATCGCCCTGTCGAAGATCGGCAATTGCTGTCGCAGGACCGCCCTGAGGCCAAAGAGACCGAGACGGATCGAGGCGACATCACGAGGCTCGGTCCCGATCAGGTCGATGGCGTCCTGGAGATCGCGAAGCCAATCGGAATCGCCATCCAACATCTGCAGATAGGTTTCGATCCTGACCTGGGCGGTCTGCAGGGCGATGAGTTGAGACTCCAGGCGTGGATCATCCTCCGCGGTAAGGACCGCGCTTGGCGCCATTAGGGACGACAGCTCCGCATAGGGCACGGTCTGGGCCCCGTGCAGCAAGTCGTGGACGCCCTTGCAAGCCGACAGGCGGCTCAGATTCGCGGCGACCAGCACCAAGTCATCGCGCGCCCGCTGTCCGACGATGCGGTTCACGTCTCGCGAACGCTGTAGCTCATCGAACACCTCCGACACCGACGCGACGCGTTGGCGCTGGAGTTCGCGTTCCGCCGCGAGAAAATCGGCCTCGGACACCAGGTCCAGCAAGGCTGGACGTTTACGACCGGCCCAGGCGCGCAGTTCGCGGCTTCCCGGCAAGGCCCGCATGAAGGCGGCGGCGGCTTCCTCGCATTTGGCCGAGCCCGCGTCTTCGAGGCGTATCAAGACCTTGTTGACCAGGGTGACCATGGGCTCGTCGTCACCGCCGATCGCTTCGCCCAACCTCCATCCCATCACTTGGAACGTGACCGCGCTCAACATGTCGTAATCGGAGCGTCGTCCGCTGCCGAACGCCCTGACGAGAATGCTGCTCAATTCCTCATCGGGTAGCAGCCGCGGCGGCGCCTCGATCAGCCCCATTAGAGCGCATCCAAATCGTGCCTCGAGGCCAGGTCCCGCGCGACCAGGAACAACGGGATGGCCTGATTGAACCGCGGGGAATTGGTCGGATCGGCCGCGTGATGCAAGCCGATGAGATCAAGATCCGCCGACAGAACCGGCGCCCCCGAAGAGCCGCGCTCGGTGGTGACGTTGTAGCGATACCTCAGCCCTGTCGCCGGAAATTCGGTGATGACTCCATAGGCCACCGATAAGGGGTCGCCGCCTGGATGCTGCGCGATCAGGGCGACGTCGCCCGGCGCGACGACGCTGGGCTTGATGGGCAGCCCGAAGGCAGGGCGGTCGTCGGGCATGGCGTCGGCCAACCGTAAAAGCGCGTAGTCCAACTGACCCGCACTAGGCTCGCCCATTCCGGTCTCGTCGCTTTGAGCGTGGGGACTAAAGCCGCCCAACCAGTCGGCCGCGAGCCCAACACCTAGGCCGCTAGACACTCCGCCATCGGCCTGCCGGTGATAGTCGAACCGACATTTGATCTGTTCTCCTAGCGGACGATTGGCGATGGCCAACTTCACCACATGATGGTTGGTCAGGACATGTCGCCGTCCCACAAGGAAACCCGTGCCCGAGCCTCCGCCGGGGGTCTCCACGTTGCAGATGCCGCTCCCCAGCGCCGTGACGCGTGACAGAAACTCGCCATAGTCCTGCAAACGTGATCGCTCGCTGACCACAGCCTCCAGTTCACTTTTCGGCAGGGTTGGCGCTTGCGCGCCAAGGGGCGGATCATAGAGCCCCTGCAGAGCCGGGAGGTCGGTCAGGAGGCGACTAGCGGCCGCGAGAAGAAAGTCGTTGCCGCTAGCTCCCGTCCAAGCCAGGGCCAACAAATCCCGCGTGCGTCCCTGTTCCTCGGTCCATTTGAGCAGGCGCCCATAGATGGCTCGCCGGCCGCCCTGGGTCACGTCCATCTCCCAATCGAGGCGGATCCCCCACTTGAACAGGACGCGCAAGGCGAGCGCCTCGGGTTCATACGAACGGACGAGGGCTTCATGAATCTCCTGGAGATCGCTCCCCGTCAGCGACGTCCTGGCCAACGGACGCGGCAAATTCAGGATGTTCATGCCCCCTCCCCCAAATCCCCACGCCTTGCCTGTGTCTGCCTCGGGCAAGCGTTGCCGTGAGGTTATACTCCACCCTTGGTTCAGCATAGCCCGAAGACACGGAAACGGTCATCGCGCCCGCGTTCGACGGCAAGGCGTCACATTTCGCCCCGACGCCCAACCTGGATCGAGTTTCGGCGCACGCAGAGCGGACTGCTCGCAGGATTGTTGGCGGAGGGCGATCCCCGCCGATTTTTGCGGACTGTCTTCTTCATCGACACCCTGGCGTGGTTCGAGACGGACACCTTCGCCGGCGGAAACCCCGATCCTACCGCCCTGGCCGACGACCTCGACGCTTGGATCGACCACATCGTCAAACCTGCCATGGCGCGACCGGACTATCGCGGCGGCGTGACCATCCTGGTCGGTTGTCCGTCCCAGCCACGCCAACGAACGGGTGCGCAACTGGTTCTTGGCCAAGAACGGCCCGAGCGGCGGTCGCGGCGACTAGGCGCCAGCCGGTCCGATGAGGCCATCCACTTGGCTGAGGCGGCTGGGAGCGACGTACCCACCCGCCCACGCCGCCAACAGTTCCTGATGTCGTTGCTCGATCCACAAGGGAAAACGAGCTCCGCGATCCTGGAATTCGATCGCCCGGACCAACCAGGGATGTCCGCGCTCCGTCAGGGCGTCCATGGCGTCTAATCCTGATAGGATCGGCCCGAAGGTCACGTCGTCGACCTCGTCCTCCGCCAGGACCCTGTCGAGCTCGACCATCACCAAGCTCATGAACATCTTCAGGTCCGCCGCGTCCCGGGGGTCGGGGAAACCGATCTTGGCCGGGCTGTCGGGCAAGTATCGCAGGACCGGCGGCCAGCTTGAGACATCGTCCCACCAAACCGGCGGCATGGGGATGCCGTCCTTGCGGCTCGCGCGCGGATGGCGATGCATATGCGCGACGCTAAGATCGACCAGCTCATGATTGGCCGTATAGAGCCACGCATGGTGGTCCTGTCCCCAAAAGCCGCCCCAGCCCTGAAAGCCCGAGGTCTCGAACACCTCGGCGGCGCAGAACGCTCCCAGCCAGATCTGACTGCCGACACCAAATCGCTTGAGGACTTCCCCGACCGCGTGAGCGGTCTGCAGGCACTTCATCGCGTAGGCCTGGCCATAGTGGGCGGTAGCCACGCGGTCGACCACGCCGGCCGTCAACCGGCGTAGGAACGGTGGCGTTCGTCCGGCTGCTGCCTTGGCCATTTGAGCCTTGAGAAAGGTGGGCTTGATCATACGTCCAATCTCCCGGCTCGAGACCGTGTTGGCGCGACGCCGCCGCGCCCCACGGCCAACGAATCCTGGCATGATTTTCGGCTCAGCTCCCGAGCCTTTCCGTCCTAGGCTCGTTCTCCTGGTCGATAGGCGCCAACTCTGGTGATGCGGCACACCCCCGATATCGATTTCGCGCGCATCCGACCGCACCGCGGCGGACGGGCCATGGGCTTCGAGGAGCTGACCCGCCAGCTCCTGATCGCCGAACCGCCCAGCCACTGCATCGGCCTGGAGCACAAGGGACCCGGCGCGGATGGAGGCGTGGAGATCCTTTCCCACCTGTCCGACGGATCGGTCATCGGGTTCCAGACAAAATATCACACCGAGGCGTTCGGGGCGGGACAGATCGCGCAGATCAAGACCTCCTTCGACGCCGCGCTCACGGCCTACCCGCGGATGCGGGAATATGTCGTGGTCCTGCCGCGCAATCTGTCCGGCGGCGTGAAAGGCAAGGCCCGCTCGCAGCGCGCGCTCTGGGAGGCGTTCGCTACGCAGGCCGAACAGCAGGCTTCGGCCCTCGGCCGCGCCGTCAAGATTTCCTTGTGGGACGAGAGCCTACTAATCGGCCGCCTGACCCGCCTCGATCCGGTTCACGCCGGCCTGCGGCTCTATTGGTTCGATCAGGTCAGCCTGACCCAGGCGTGGTTTGAAGCGCGTTTCCAGACCACCCGCGCCGATCTGTCCGAGCGCTATCTCCCCGACGACCACGTCGACGTCGAGATTCAGAGGACGCTCGATACGACGACCCGAGGTCGGCTCTACCGCGATGCCGTCGCCCAACACCTGGAAAGCCTGGCTCTCGCGAGCAAGGCGCTCGAGCCACTCGCGCGCGCCGCGCCCGACCTGGCCGATGACCACGCCGTTCACACAGCCAGGACCGCGCTCGACGCGCTGCGCCAAGCCGCCACCGCGGTTGAGTTCCTGGAGCCGACGCCGATCGATCTCGCCGCGTTGGTCGCGGCCATGGAGCGCTTCCAGCGGTCGGCCTTGGTCGACGCCGTGCGTCGAGCTTGGCGTGGTGACGCTCCGAGCGGCCTTTCACGGGAGGCGGCGCGGACCCGGGAGCACTACTGCGGCAAGGCGTCCGAGGCGTTCGCCGACGCCAGCCGCACTCTGGCGAATCTGAACTCGCCGCTGCTGCAAAGGCCCGCTCTCCTGATCTCGGGCGAGGCCGGCGCGGGAAAGTCCCACATTCTCGCACACCTCGTCGAACACCACGTCGCGCAGGCCGCCCCGGCCCTGCTGCTGCTGGGCCAGCACTTCGGACAAGGCGATCCACGCGGACAGATCCTGGAGCGGCTCGGCCTGGTGGGGTGGGCTTTCGAGGACTTCCTAGGGGCGCTGAACGCCGCGGCCCTGGCGGCCGGACGCCCCGCCCTCCTGGTGATCGACGCGATCAACGAGGCCGTGGTCCCCCAGATCTGGTCGGCCACCCTGGCGGGCCTGGCCGTGGATATCGGACGCTTTCCGGCCCTGGCGCTGATCGTGTCGTGCCGGGAGGTCTACGAGCCGATGTGTATCCCGCCGACGTGGGCGGGCAGCCGCGTGGTGCACAGGGGCTTCGCGGGGGACGAAGGCGAGGCGGCCAAGGCCTATCTGGATCGGCACGGCATCGATCGCCCCGCCGCGCCATTCCTCGATCCCGGCTTCACCAACCCCTTGTTGCTGGCCACCTGCGTGCGGCGCCTGAACGCCGAGGGCCGCAAGGCCTTTCCGGCGGGCGTGGAAGGCGTCAGCGAACTCTTCGAGTTCTGGCTGGACGGGGTCGAGGCCCAACTGGTGCGTCGCGGTTACGATCGCATCGCCCACGGCGACGGCCGGCTTCGACGTGCTCTTTCGCGCCTGGCTGACCAGATGGCCCTGGAGCGCTGCGAGGCCCTGCCGATCCTCCAGGCCCAGGCCCTGTTGGAGCAAGAGGTCAACGCGATCGCGCCTCGCGCTGCCGAGGACCAGCTCTTGCGCCGGCTGATCGCCGAGGGGGTCCTACGGCGAGATCCGGCGTTTGGCGGCCAGGAAGAAACCGTGTCCTTCACCTTCCAGCGGTTCAGCGACCACTTCATCGCCCAGGCCATCCTGCGGCTGTTCGATACCGCTCCCGCCCTAGCCGCCGCTCTCAAGGCCGGGGGTGATCTTGCGTATATTCTGGCCGAGCCGCGTCGTCATGCCGGCGTTATCGAGGCCCTGATGGTCCAGGTCCCCGAGCGATTGGGCGTGGAACTGGTCGACCTGGAGCACCGCTTCACCGACGCGGTCAAATTGCCGGTGACGAGCTTCCTCCAAAGCCTGCAATGGCGCGCGGATACCGCCACCAGCTCTCGGACGGTGGAAATCTTCCAGGGCTGCTGGGCCGATCAGCCTGAAAGCGGACGACGTTTCATCGGCATGTTGTTGCGCCTGGCCTCGCATCCTCGCCACGCGCTGAACGCCGACTATCTGCACGCCCGCCTCGGCGCCATGCCCATGGCCGAGCGTGACGCCGAATTGGCCCCCGCGTTCTATGACGCCCTGCATCAAGGCGAGGCTGCGCCGGTGCTGATCGACTGGTCACTGTCGGCGCGCACCGATCTGGCCGACCCCGAACGCGTCCGCCTCGTCGTCCTGACCCTAGGCTGGTTCCTCGCCGCGCCGTCGCGCCCCCTGCGCGATCGCGCCACCAAGGCCCTCACCGCGCTCTTCTTGCGCTCGCCCGAGCAGATGGCCCCCGCCCTGCGCGCCTTCCTGCCCCGCGACGACGCCTATGTGCGCGAACGCATCCTCGCGGCCGCGTACGGCGCGGCCTGTCACCTTGCCGCCGACGCCCCCGCGGTGCTGGACGCCGCCCGCCTGGCCTACGACAACGTCTTTCGGAACGATCCGATCGAGCGCCATGCCTATGTCCGCCACTACGCTCGCGGCCTCGTAAACCTGGCGACCAGCCAGGGCCCCGTCACGGACCTGGACCCTGCTCGCGTCGCCCCGCCCTTCGCCTCGGAGCCGATCACGTCCTGGCCCGACATCGCCGACCTTCGACCTCACGAGGAAAGCGCTCGGGCGGTGCTCTGGTCGACCGTGGGGCACCTGCCCGCATCCGGTGGAACGGACATGGCCGGCGACTTTGGCCGCTACGTGATGGGCGCCCTGGGGCGGGACTTCAGCCAGGCAAGAATGGCGCAAGGAAAGCCCGAGCCGATCGGGGCGGCCAAGACAAGGTTCTGGGACAGCGTCCGCGCCCTGCCCTCGCCGCTGCCAGACTTGGCGACCGCTGCCCTGGAAGCGCATGACGCCCTCGCCACCCGCCGCCAGCAAAACACCCTGGCCTATTTCATGAGCCTGCGTAGCGGCGGTAAGGTCGAGGATGATCCGGCGGCGCTAGCGCTGGACGCCAAGATCGCCAAGGAGGCCCAGACGGCCGAGCGCGCCCTACGCAAGGCCCTACCGCGGGGTCTGCGGCTAAAGCCTAGTCAATCCCTGCCCTACCCGGCGCATGATGACCGCCAATACTCGCGGTTCAACCTGGCCTTGGGGCAACGGTGGGTGGCCGCGCGGGTCCTGGAACTGGGCTGGTCCAAGGATTTGCACGCCGCGGCCGAGCGCGAGGCCGGCTACCACGCGAGCCGCAAGGACCACATCAACGAGCGTATCGGGAAGAAGTATCAGTGGATCGCCTTCCATGAACTGATCGGCTACCTGGCCGACCATCACTGGCGGGTCGGCTATGACGAAAGCCCCACGATCCTTGAAAACCTCGTCGACCTGCGCGACGTCGATCTCGATCCTTCGTTCTTCCCGCCCAAACCCAATGGCGCGCCGCGGGAAGTGCCAAGCCTGAGCCTGCCGCCGCTCGACCTGCCTTCACCGACCAGCCTCGAGGCGGCCAAGATCTGGGTCCGCGACCTTTGCGACCTTCCTTACCCTCCAGACTGCGTCGAAGGGCGCGGTCACGACGGTGATCGATGGTGGTGGTTGGGCGGCGGTCGCGACGACAAGGGCTATTACGACAAGCTTCAGTCCGTTGATTTGGTGCAGACCGGCACCGCGAGCCTGGAGATGATCGTCCTACCGCTCGCCGACGCGCAAAGACTGCACGACGCCCTGCGGGGTTTCAAGAAACCCGACAACGACGCCGATGAGGAAGGCTGGCCCACGCCCCGCCTCTTTGCCGAGTTTCGACCAGAGTTGACGCCGGCCGACGACGCCATCCTGCACCGTGCCATCGGCGGAATCCGTTACGGGCGCCTGACCGACTCCGTTCAGCCCCATCGCGGCGAGTATGACCATGGCGGCCACGGCGACATCAGCTTCTCGGCGCCACGGCGCTGGGTGCTGCGCGCCCTGGACCTGCGCCCCGCCGGCCCATCCTCTCCCTGGTTCGTGAACGGCCAAGGGCGCGTGGGCCTCGTCAGTCCCAGCGCCGTGGGCCGAGAAGGCGGTGCGATCATCAATCTGGACCTGCTCGAGCCGGTCCTGGCCGCGCGCGGCCTCACCGGAGCCTGGTTGGTCTGGGCGGAAAAGGAGGGCGGATATGGCGCTGGTCCGGACTACGCGCGACGCCAGGGCCTTGCTTGTCAGGTCTTCGGTGGGCTGTGGTGGAAGGACGGTGACCGATGGCGCGGTTCCAACTGGCGCGCCAACGAGGAGATGGCACGCGCCTAGGAGCCCAGGGCGTTCTCGAACGGGGCGCTGCCGTTGCGGCCGGCCACGGTCATGGACGCTCGAGTCACATAGTCGCGCAGGTCGGTGTAACCGGCCCAGCCTCGCCGCCAAACGAAGGCGGGTCATCGGTCCAGCAGACCGTTTGCCACTAGAGGAAGATGTGTTGCTGCATCGGGCGACCTCAGCGGCCAAAGGTGACCGCCAGGCCCATGGCCCGGAACAGGATCGCCCCCTCGATCACGGCGATCAGTTGGTCGGTCAGGCTGATCGGCCGGGCGTGAGCGATGTCGTTGCGGATGCCGTAGAGTCGGATGAGGCCGACACGCAGATTGTCCTTGTTGGCGAAGAAGCCCTGGAAAGTCCCCCAGTTGTTCCCGGCGGTGATGACATCGGCGAGATCCATGAAATTGGCGTAATGGATCGGCGCGAAGACCGGCTTACCGGCTTCCCGGGCGGCTTGCTGGCCAGCGATCCAGGCCTTGCGCACGCCCTCGGGAACACGCCGCTTCAGCCAGGCGTCACCTTCCAGTGCCTTCAACTGCGCGACCACCAGTTCGCGCAGATTGGCCTCCAGGCTCTGGAGCAAGAAGCCGGTCTCGGGACTGAACGCCACCGGTTCGATCAGGCCGCCTTCGACCGCCACCAGGGGCGGCGGCGGGAAAGAGACGAGGTGACCGGCGGAAACCAGGATCTCCTTATAGTGTGCGGGCGGAAACGCGATGAGTTCGCGCTCTCGGCCGGCCGCATCGTAGCGGGCCTCCCGCACCTCCGAGGTCTCGACCTCGGCCGGCGCCAAGGTCGGCTCGCCGAGCTCATCCACCAGGATCTCGGTGGTTTCGTCCGCGTAGACCGGTGCCTCGCGGGTCAGGTCCGAAAGGCGGCTTAGACGGGCAAAGGCTTCCGCCGACTCCTCCTCGGCGTCAGCGACGGCCCAGTCGACGTCGATCGCGGCCATCCGCTGCGTCAAGGCCGACGTCCAGTTGTCTACCCGCAGAAGCGACTCGAACGGCCGGACGCGCGCTGCCGCGAGCTCGGCCAATCGGCCGATGTCCGCGACACGATGAACGGCGAGTTGGGTCGATTCCAAACGCGCGCCGATGTCACTCAAGGTCCTGACCGAGGTCGCGGCCTCCAGCGCCTTCATGTAGGCTGGCGTCTGGAGGAACGACATCAGCTTGCTGTGGCGATCGAGGTGTTCGAACATCTTCGTGGCGGTCCGGGCCTGCTCGATCCGTTCGAGTATGCGTTGAGCCGCGGACGGCTTTAGCAGGTCGTCGAGCATTCGCTGACGCCGCGTGATCTCGTCGAGGGCGCTGGGTCGGAACAGGTTCTTGTACGGGTCGTCGATCATCCTCGCCTCGCGGGCCGTTCGCCCCGGGTCTCCAAACGCCTTGGAAACCGACTCTGGTGAACTAAGTTAGAGTATGAGATAGTATCCCTGTTCACCGGAAACGTCCATGATCCGCACCTCCGCTATCGAGACTCTCGCGCCGGGCCGGCTCAGCGCCGACCTGACCAAAAGCGTCGTCACGCGCCTGCGCTCGCGGCTCACCCTCTCGCCCGTTCAGACCAAGGCTACCCCACGCGGCGGCAAGGCACCGACGGGCGCCGATCTCATCCTGACCCTCGATGGGCAGCACTTCATCGTGCAGACCAAAGGCGTGGCGATCAGCGCGGCGGAGCTCCTGACGGCGGTCGAGGCGTCGATGTCCGAGTGGTTCAGCGACTACGCCCAGCTCCTCTTGGTGCACAAGTCCGACGCCGAGCTGGCGCCGATCATTTCGGCGGTCGTCGAACAGGTGCCGGGGGCCGTCCGGGCGCGCCGGCAGAGCTTGACCGAGCAGCACATCGACGCCCTCGTCGATGTCTACATGGCCAACGACCCGCTAGCCGCCGCCATGCCGGACCTGGAGCGGGACAACGCCGAAGCCCAGGCGCATTTTCTCCAGCGCTGGCCCGTCCTGTCGGCCGAGGATGTCGCCGCCCGCGCCGGCCACGCCTCGAAGAACCGCAGCGCCACGGCCACGCGCTGGAAGCGCGCCGGCAAGATCTTCGGCATGCGGTCGGGCGGGCGTGAGGTCTATCCAGCGTTCGAATTCAAGAACGGCGAGCCTCGTCGTTCGATCGCCCCGGTGCTCGCCGCCCTGCCGGCCGGGATGTCGGGCTGGCAAATCGCCTTCTGGTTCATTGGAGCCAACAGCTGGCTGAACGACGCCGCGCCGGTGACGCGCTTGGACGACGAGGCCGCCCTGGTCGCGGCGGCGCGCCACGAGGCCGACGCCTGGATGGGCTGAGTGACCGTTCCATCGCCGCCGTCTCCGTTTCCCGACTTCAACACCACACGCCTGTTGGCGGGGACGGCGCTCGTGCGTCTACACGATCCAGATTTCGACGGCGCCGCCTTCAATCCGTGCATGGGCGGGCTCACCCGCTTTGCGCCCCTGCGGACGCCATCAGGCGATTGCCTACCGACGCTCTACGCCGGGGATAGCTTCGAATGCGCGGTCCACGAGTCGGTATTCCACGACATTCCCTATGACGCGTCCGATAAATTCATCGCCCGATCCAAGGTCACGTCACGCGCGATCAGCTGGCTGGAAGTGACCGGCGACCTCGTGCTGGCCAGCCTTCACGAGCCCGACCTCAACCGCCTCGGCCGCACCCGCGGCGAGCTGATCGACACGCGTCCGCCGACCTATCCGGAGACCGCGCGCTGGGCCGAGGCGTTCCATCAGGCCGACCCGAACATTGCGGGACTGGCCTGGACTTCCCGGCGCTGTGATCCGGCTCGAGCCTTCGTACTCTTCGAGGATCGTGTCCCACCAAGCGTCCTGCAGGTTCGCGACCGCGTCGAGGTGGCGACCTCGGCGACCCATTTCGATCAGATTCGCCAGTTCGGCCGCCGGGCGGGGATCACGATTTCCGTCTAGCGGTCCAACCCGATGGTTGATCCCGGGTCGACCAGAAGCAGCCCCTTGCTTGATTTGGCACGAGCGAGTCACAACCGTTGGAGACGGCCAAGGTTAGTATCCTAGCAACTGATCTGCCTGATCGCCGATCCCCGGTAAGGGAGATATGTGCCTGTCCCATGGATTGCTGATTGATCCGGAGCTTTGGTCACGAACTCGGGCCGGCGCACGCACTGGTCGCGGCTTTCGTTTCCAAGACGCCGTGGGCAGCTGGCTGCTCGCCGAGGCTTGGCTTGGGAAGCGACCTTGGACGACGATCGTGCCCGAAGGGGTCGACGATCTGACCCTCCATGGACCCGACCGTGAGTTTCGCGCTCAGCTCAAGTCGCGTCACGATCCAAAGGCGGTATTCGATCTTGGCGAGGTTGCGCGCTTTCTCGCCAAGGCTGCCCTGGATCTTCCCGAGGGGTGGGCCAACGATGATAGGTACGCCTTAGCGGTCGTTCTGGAGCGCCCGGTGGCGGGGCTCGAGGCGGGCGATTTTGATCGCACCATTGGCGAAATCGACCAAGATCTCTCGCCGCTGGTTACCGCTCTCCAGACGGCCTTGCCCGATGGCTTCGACGCTCAGGCGCTCCTCGAGCGATCCTATCTGATCGTGGAAGCCAACCCGATCCGCGGCGCCTCGCTGGCGCTCGCACAGTCAGGCCTGGAGCCGGCGATACTCAACATCGTCGCGCAAATGCTCCGCGAGGCGGCGGGCAAGGCCGCGGACGACAACTATCGCGCGGGCGCGACGAAGGTCGCGATGCTTGGGCGCACGGACGTGCAGGCCAGACTCGACCTTGCCCGAAGCTTGATTGATCCCGCAGGCTATCTGGCCTTGACCGCCGGTCTGGCGGAACTGGCGGATTTCACGACGCCCCTACCGGTGGGCGGGTTTTACGAGGGCGTGAACACAGCCCCGGGCCACGTCGGCGCGGGCTTGGTTTTTGAACGGCCGGAGGCGATGGCCGACGTGCTCGGCGCTCTGGAGGAGCGACGCGCCGTCTTGATCGCCGGGCCCTCGGGGGCCGGTAAGTCCGCGCTTGCTTGGCTAGCGGCCCATCACAGCCGCCATGCCGTGCGTTGGTATCGCCTACGGGGTCTGCTTGTCGCTGATGTCGGCCGGGTCGCGGAACTGGCTCGAAGACTCGACGCCAACCCCGATCGCCCAGTCGGCTTCGTGGTCGATGATGTCGGCCGCGACGATACCGCGGGTTGGGACACGCTCGTTCGCGAAGCCGAAACCAACCCCGGCGTATTGTTGATCGGCACCGTCCGGGAAGAAGACCTTTTCCTGCTATCGACCGCGTCGCGAACGCCGACAGTGCGACCGATCCTCACGCCGGTCCTGGCCGAGCATATCTGGACCGCGCTGTCGCGGACCAGCGAGCTCAAGTTCCCCTATTGGCAAGAGCCGTTCGACCAAAGCCAGGGCCTGTTACTGGAATATCTCCACCTCCTGACGGCGGGGCGGAGACTGGCCCAAACCATTGCCGAGCAGGTACGCCGCCGATTGGCCGAGGACCGCGGCGCCGAGCTTGCGGTTCTACGGGCGGTGGCCTTCGCCTCGTCGAACGGAGCGGCCGTCGATCCAGAGCGGCTTCGCGCCCGTGAAGACATCGACGCCATCTCCTTCGCCAAAGCGCTCAAGCGTCTTGTCGACGAGCATGCTGTGCGAATGCGGACGGACGGGGCCATCGCGGGGTTGCACGAAATCCGGTCCGCTCACCTGGATCAAGCGATCCAGGACCTCCTTGGCGAACCACGCGACGTCGCTGTCGCCGCCGCCACGGCGACCCTTGCCGCCGACACGTTTGGCGCATTCATTCCAAATGTCTTGAGGACGTGGCCTGACGTTTCGGGCGCCTTATTCAACGGCCTGGTCGAACGTCTTGCCTCCCCCGACGCCAGTGGATGGATCAATATCTTCCACGGCTTGGGCTTGGCCACCGCCGACGAAATCGCCAAACGCTGGTTGGAGATTTCTCGCGAAGCGGAGATCGAGGACCGCCATTCCGGCACGATGTTCGGCCTTGTCATGGCCGGATCGGAAATGGGCGACGCCGAAATTTTCGCGGGCTTCAACAAGGCCCAACGGGCGTTCAAAGAGGTCGCGATCCAGGATCTTCGGCAGTTGGTCGTCGATCGGCTTCCAGGCGCGCCAAATCTGCCGGTCCTCGACTTGTCTACCGCACATGAGCTAACGGCGGCGCTGCTTTCCATCCACGGCGCCACAGCCCCGCCCAGCCTGAACATCGTTCCAGATGGCGACCTTTCGCAGGGTAATCTGCTGGAACTGACCTTGCTTCTCGAAACGCTCCGCGATCGCGACTTGGCGCTCGCCGAGCGGGTGATCGCGGCGGCGGGCGGTGTCGACGCCCTGCTGGATCGGGTCTATCACGAGACGGACTGGGCGACCCGCCCGGAACACGGGGAATTTGACGGCCAACCAGCCGTCACCGCCCACCTGCGTCACATCCACACCGAGGTTCAACCCGACATTCATGCCGCGGCGCTCGAGCTTTGCCGGCGCTTGGCGGCCGTCACGCCCCATGCCGAGCGTTTTGTCTGCAACGCGATCTGGGCCGACGGCCTGCCCGCGGGCATGGGCGAGTATCGCCTGGCGACGTTGCGTCCGATACGACGGGCCTTTCCTTCCCCCGCGCGCGTTGCATGGAATCGCGCCCAACTCAGAGCGCTCACCCGGCTCGTCGCCACGACGAGCGACACCCAAAGGACCACCTCGCTGGCGTCGACCATTCGGGAGATCGCCGATGGGGTCCGGCAGGCGGGTGACTTCTACTGTCGCGGGCAAAGGCCCGGCGCGTTTTGGCTGGGGCTGCTGCAAATTCGCAAGCTTCTGACGAGCTTTGTGGCGCCGCCGTCGGTTGACGAGACCCACGGCGGCCCTCTCGCCCGAGGCAGCCTGGCGGGAAATGATCAGCTCCATTCATTCGTGGTCGGACTGCAGCGGCTGATGACCGAGCTTACCGACGGCGTTTCTGAAAGCCCCACCCTGATGGCCGCAAGAACGGCAGACTTGGCGCGCGACGCGCTGGCGTTGCAGGATCCGACCGTCTGGCGAAACACCGCGCAGCCTCCGATCGCGGAACTGGTCGAACTGGAGACCACGCTCTGGGAGATCCGCGCGGTCTTGGGCGACGCCGCCGAGGATCCCGAAGGCCATCGCACGGCGGCGCTTCGCTTCGGCGCGACAAGCCGGCGCCACAATATCCTGCGGCGTGCCGCCGAGGCGGCCCGCGCTCGAACGGAAGCGACGCTGGAGCGAAAGCGGGAGACGATCAAGACCGCATTCGCCGCCCGAGGCCTTGCGGTTGAGGTCGCGACAAAGCCCTTGGACAAGGACCGCGGCTGGAAGTGGCCTGATGCGGAATACGCCGCGATGTTGGTCGTTGAGAGCCTATTCGATTTCCCGGCCCTCGAACCTGTCTTCGCGGAGCTAGCCGCACAATTGGAGCTTGGCGGCCCGCTGACCTTCGCGCCGATCGTTCACGGCTTCGTGCCGCCCTTCGCGTTCACGTTCATCTCGAGCGTCCTGCCCGACATTGAGTTTGGGCCGAATTGGTCCGGGCGCCTCCCCTTCCCTGCCCTACCCGATGACGACGTTCGCAAGCTTTTCGATCGTGCGGTCGACGCCGTGGTCACGACCTCCAGCGCCATGATGGAGCGCGGCCGCGGCCGCAACGACGCGGAAACGGCTTTCCTGGACGTTCTAGCTGATCGCTATTCGCAAAGCGTGGAGGCCCTCTTGGTCATTGCGAACGCTGATGGGGACGCGCTTTTGTCCGAAGCGCTGGGTTTACTGGGTAGAATGGGCCAGCGCCTGGTGGACGAGCACGAGGCGTCCGCCGGCACGGATACGCTGGCCTTGGAATGCACGCGCATGATGCGGGGTGAAATGACCGAGGTGGGCCGCGAATTGATGGCGGCGCGGCTTCTTCTCATGGAACGCGCGGCCATCCACGCCGCCGCGTCAAGGCCGCACGCATCGGCCTAACATTGGCATACGGCTCCCCGACCGGCGCGCACACGACGCCATAGCCGCGCTGAACGCTCTTCAAGGAGCGCGTTTTGAAGGCCTGGACGTGGGTGCTCACCTCTTCATCGCGGCTTAAACCTCGCTTGGGACAATGACGACGCCCGTCGCGCGCCCTTGCCGCGCCAGTCGTCCAGGCCCCACGCCCTCCGATGTCCGACCGCCGCCCTCCCCTCACGCTCCAAATCGAAGACGCCAGGGCGCCTGTCGGAGATCCGCAGGCTTCCCAGGTCGCGGACGGATGCGCCCTCAGCCGGCGCGGCTTCCTGGCCTCTGGCGTCGGCTTGGTCGCCGCGCCGGCGATCGCGCGGGAGACCGTCACGCTCAAGCACGGATCGGTCCCGGTCGGGACCTGCGTCCAGGCGCTGCACCTGGACGATCCGGAGCTTGTACGCCTGTTGCTGCGCCAGGTCGGTCAGTTGACGGCCGAATGGCAGATGAACATGGAATACATCATCCGGCCGGATGGCGGTTTCCAGTTCGAGGCCCCCGACAGGATCGCCGCCTTCGCCCAGGCCAACGGCCTTAAGCTCTTTGGCCACACGCTGGTCTGGTACGATCAGGTTCACCCCGCCTTCCGGGCCCTGGACGAAAGCCGCATCAGTTTCGGCGACGCCTATCGCAACTACATCCTGGCGGTCACCGGCCGCTATCACGGACGCATGTCCGGCTGGAACGTGGTGAACGAGCCGGTCGCCGAGGATGGGAACGGCCTGCGCTCGAGCCTGTGGTCCCAGCGCCTCGGGGAGACCGAGCACATGGCCCTGGCCTTCAGGACCGCGCGGGAAGGCGATCCGGACGCGCGCCTGTTCATCAACGACTACAATCTCGAATACCTCCCGGCCAAGCGGGCGACATTCCTGCGCCTGGCCGAGCGTTTGCTGGCTTCGGGCGCGCCGGTCACCGGCCTAGGCGCCCAGATGCATCTTGCCGCCGACATTCCCCCCGCCAGGATTTTCGAGATGATGAGTGATCTGGCCGGCCTTGGCCTGCCGATCCACGTCTCGGAGCTGGACGTCTCGCTGGTCCGCGCCGAGGACAAGCGCCTGGGCCCGGACGAACTGAGGCGGCGACAGGCGCAGGTCTATGCGGCCGTCGCCGAAGCCTTCGCGCGCCTGCCAGCTCGCCAGCAGTTCGCCTTCACCTTTTGGGGCCTGCGCGACAAGGATTCCTGGCTGGTCGCCGAAAACTCGGCCGATACGCCCGCGCCGTTCGACAATCTTGGCCGAGCCAAGCCCGGAACCGTGCGGCTCGACCAGATCCTGTCCGCTTGAACACTGTCCTTCCCGGGCCGCTGGCTAAGCCAGTTTGCCCAGGACAGCTTCGCATCGCGGTTTCAAGTCGCCCAGATTGGGATGGCCCTGCATCCAGGCGCCGAGCTCCAGAATGAGCGCTTCCTGAGACGGCGACCAGCCTTCGGCGTGCACGAGAACACCATAGATCTGCTGAGCCTGGCGCCGAGGCTCCGGCGCGCTGGCGAAACCGCGCACGAGCCGCCGAGCCGCGGCGATCGCCTCCTGGCGCGTTGTCTTGAACACGAAGCAAACTTCCTCGATCGAAATGAAGAGGCGTTTGCCACGATCCTCCGCGGCGAGAAAGGGCCAGCGCCACCCGTTCTTATGCGTCGCCCTTCAAGGATCCCGCGCGGGACGCACGCCGCCGCGATCGACGACCGCGATCACCGTTTCATCGCGCCAGACCTCGACCGTGGCCGCGCTGGCGTGCTCCCGCAGCAAGCTCAGGGCATGCCCTCGAAAGGCGTCCGGCGCGAGCGGCTGCACGTCCACGGCCGTGGCGATCTGGTTCTGCGCCAGGCAAACGAAGGTGTAGGTTTCCATCAGCGATACGCTAGCACAGCCCACAAGCTCTACCGATATTCGAAACGGGTATCAGGGCTCTGATCACGCCGTGCGGCGCAGGCCGTCGTCGGCGGCGGCCGGCAATTGGCCGTAGAACCCCGCGAGCTCCGGATGACGATCAGCCAGCCGGGCGAACGCCCGTCGGACGATCGGCGTCCGCGATGGATCGGCAATGCAGATCGACACGACCAAGGCCGCGGTCGTGCGCAGAGTGGGTCTGCGTAGGCTGTCACGCTGATTGTCGAGGCGCTTGGCATAGCGAGAACCGGGCCCCTGGGGCAATTCGGCGATCGCGCGGTCGATGTCGCGCATCGTCTCAGCGACGGCCTCCGCCAAGCCGATCTCCAGCGCTGCTCGCACAAACTCGCTTTCGACCGACAAGACACGCCCCCTAACGCCCCACCCTACCGTTATCCATCCTTCACAGGGCTGTGACGCGGCGCCGCGGAGACCCGCCTTCTTGGACCGCCGACCTCTTCGGATCAAGCAGAAGTTCCTGCTCTGTTCACGCCCGGCAAATTGCCACCCATTGGACAGGAAGAACCGGAATTCATGCGCCCAACGCCTTCGTCATGGCAGACGGATTTTTATAAACATGACATCCTGCTTGGAAATGGTACGCTGGATTTGTGACCCGCAAAGAGCGGTCGCGCAAAACGGCACAGCAAGTGTCCCACAAGACACCTAGGGTGGAAACGATGATCGCGACGAGCTCGGAGCAGGCCGGGCCTGGGCTCATGTCACCCGGCCTTCCCACGCCGGGGCAAATCCGCGCGCACCTGGAGCGCGTTCTCGCAAGCGCGACCTTTTCCCGCGCGCCGCGCATGCAGCGGTTCCTCACCTTCCTTGTCGAGGAAACGCTTGCCGGCCGCGAAGCGCAGCTCAAGGAATTCACCATCGCCACTTGCGTGTTTGGCAAGTCGGACGACTTCGAACCTGGGACGAGCGCAGTCGTGCGGGTCGAGGCCGGTCGGCTTCGGCGGCTGCTGGCGCAGTATGACCTTGAGCAAGGGCAAGAGGACCTGATCGAACTGCAGGTGCCCAAAGGCGCCTATCTGCCGACCTTCCGGTGGCGCAATGCGGTGGATACGGCCACCGCGCCAGTCCCGATCGCCGAAGTCGCGCCGACCTGGCTTTCGCAGGAACGTCGCTTCGTGACGGCGCTATCCTGCGCGCTGAGCGACGAGAGCGCGGCCTATGCGCTCGAAGGCGCCACGCTTGGCGTGCTTGAGCAGTTGCACGAGGCCTGCGCGCGTATCTGCCTCGCCCGCGGCGGCGAGGTGGACGCCCGAGCCGGCGACCGGCTGATCGTTTATTTCGGCTGGCCCGTGGCTCAAGAGGACGCCCCGATCCAGGCGCTGAACACCGCCCTGGAAATGCTGGCGGAAGCCCAACGGCTCGCCGCCGGCCAGCCCGTGGCCCTGCGTATCGGCGTGGCCACCAGCGCCGTGATCACCCGAGGCGGACTGGGCGCCGAAGCAGGGTTGCGCCCCGCGGTGATCGGCGAAGCGCCAGCGCTTGCGACACGGATGCAACAGCGCGCGCCCGCCAATGCGGTCCTGGTCGCGGAGTCTACCCGTCGCTTGACGGGAGCGAGCTTTCACTTCTTGCCCGCCGGCGAACTCACCCCACCCCCAGCCGCGGGCCTTACCTGGCGCCTTCTCGGATCCAGACCTGTCAGCACGCGCTTTCGTGCGCGTCGGCACGATGGCGTCGCCGCGCAAATTGTCGGACGCCGCGAGGAACGGGCCCTGGTGGCGAGCCGGTGGCGCCTGAGCCAGGCGGGCGAAGGTCAGGCCGTCCTGGTGATCGGCGAAGCGGGAATGGGTAAATCCAGGGTGGCCGAGGCCGCCCTCGACGAGATCGGCAGCAATGCGCTTCGCCTTCGTGTTCAGTGCTCGCCTCACCATACCAATAGCGCCCTGTTTCCCCTTGTGGAGCTCCTGCGCGGCAAGCTCGCCCGCTGGCGGGCGGACGGTGATGCTCGTCCGCCCCTCCAGCGCCTGCTCCGGCGGCTCGGCTTCAATGACCCTTGGGACAGCGCGCTTCTCGGCCGGCTGGTGAGCGGCGGGGACGGAGACATTGAGGACCAGCTTTCCGCAAGCCAGCGAAAGGAAATGACGCTCAAGCTGCTGATCAGGATGGGCCTGGCGCTGGCGCAGCGGCGGCCGGTGGCCATCCTGATCGAGGACGTGCATTGGGCCGATCCAACCACGCTCGAACTTCTTCAAGACGTCATCGAGGCCTCCGCGAGCACGCCGATGCTGGTCCTGATGACGAGCCGCCCGGAGGGTGCGCCGGGACTGTTGCGCTCCACCAACCTCACGGCCGTCCGGCTGGCGCGCTTGCCGCGTGAAGAGGCTAACACACTGGTCCAACAACTGACGATCGGCACGGAGCTGCCTGCCGATGCCCGCGCGTTGATCCTCGACCGGGGCGAAGGAATCCCGCTGTTCCTGGAAGAACTCACGCGGTTCGTGCTCTCGGAGGATTATGCGGAATCCGCGGCTATGGCGGTGCCGGAAAGCCTCAGCGATCTTCTCGCCGCTCAGCTCGATCGGCTTGGCCCGACGCGCCTTGTGGCCCAGACGGCGTCTGTCATCGGACGGGTGTTTTCAAGGCGGATGCTCGCGCTGTGCGCTGGTCGTACCGAACCCGAGCTGGACGCCTCCCTGGATCAGCTCGTCGCGGCCGGCGTCCTCGTCCGCGATCGAATGGACGGAGATCGAACCTTTGCGTTTCGTCACGCGCTGTTGCGAGACGCCGCCTATCGGTCCCTTCTCGATCCGAGACGCCGGGACATGCACCTCAAGATCGCGGGCGTGCTGCTCGACACCTTCCCCGAACTGGTGGCCGAGCGGCCAGAGGTTGTCGCCCATCACCTTCTGGAGGGCGGCCGGTCGACGGATTCGGTCCCGTTCTGGAGCGACGCGGGCCGGCTCGCGGCCGCGCGGCACGCCCTGGCCGAAGCGACCGCCAACCTGCGGATGGCCCTGGTCGCCCTGCGGGCCTCGCCCGAGCAAGACTGCCGTGAGCATGAGCTGGGACTGCTGCTCGAACTTGGCCTCACCATCCGAAGCGCCCAGGGCTATGTTGGCGAAGACCTCGGCGAGATTTACACCCGAGCGCAAAGCCTGGCCGAAGAGCTTGATCGTCCCATCAGGCAGTTGGAAGTGGTCTATTGCCTTTGGACCTACGAGGCGGGTCGAGGGCGCTGGCCGCGCGCCCAGGAGCTGGCCCGCGAATTCGACGCGCGCGCGCAGCGACTACCACCGGACGAGCAGATCAAACTGGAGGCGCTTCGGCTGCGGGGCGCTTCGGACGCCTTTACGGGTCGTTTCGCCTCGGCGCGAGCCCATCACGAACGCGCTGTCGCCCTATACGATCCGGACCGGCACGGCCCGCGCTTCGGGTTCGACCCGGGCGTCGTGGCCGCCGCCTACCTGTCCTGGACGGTCTGGCATCTTGGGGACATCGAAGCGGCCCGCCGGTTCGCCGCCCAGGCCTTGACGGGAGCCCAGGCGAAGGGGCATCCGCCAACCCTAGCGCTGGTCTTTGCCTGGATCATATTCCACGCCCTTTGCGACGAGGATCTCTCCTCGGTCGAACACTACAATGCCCAATTGCAAGCCCTCTGTACGGAACGCGAGTGCCGCTACTGGCGCCCCCTCGGCGCCGGCTGCGCCGAGTGGGCCGGCTTCAGCCGCGACGGCGATCCCCGCCATATCGACCGCATCGTCGAGTGCTCTTCGCTGTTCGAGGAGCGCTACCTGACCTCTGTCCTCCTGATCCTCGGCGCGCGCATGTGCCTTAGGTCCGGCGACGCCCAACGCGGTCTGGAATTGATCGCCAAGGCCCGCAAGTTCATTCAGGAGCACGATGAGCGCGTCTGGGAAGCCGAAGCCTTAAGGGTCGCGGCTGAGCTCCTCCACCAAGCGCGTCCCGCGGCCATAGACGCCGCTCAAGCCCTCCTCCACCGGTCGCTTGAGGTGGCGCGCCGACAGGATGCGGTGATGCTCGAGAAGAGGTCGCGTCGTACTTTGGAAGAACTTACCGAGGAGGCCTCCCGCCTTCCGATCGCACGGCGCGCTTAGGCCGATCATGAAAGCACGCCGTACCTGAGGCCGGCTCGCGATACGGACGCGAACGATCAGACCGGGGCCTGGACCGTTCGCCATGCGACCTGTCAGGAGCCCACCAAACCTTGGCGGGCCTCCTCCTCCAGACGCGGTGCAATGCCGGCCAGCTGCGTCAGGTCCCTCAAGGCTGGCTGACCAGCGGCACGACGCCATCGGTCGGCGTGATGGCGCGATAGACCAGGTTCTTGAACTCGACCCGGCCGGTCCCCGACGCGTAGAAGCCGGGCCTCAAGCTCAAGAAGCTGTCGGCGACATTGTGGTTGTAGCCGGAGACCTCGAGCGAACGCGCCTTTTTCCAGGGCTCGCCAGGAACCTGGTAGAAGAACGTCACGACATTTTCCGAGTTCTGCAGCCGCAGGCGAAGACGCCTTGAAATCTTCGCGTCCTTCTCGGGCGGACCATCCTGCTTGGCGACCTTGAAGACCTTCACCGCGCCATCGCTCAGTCCGACGCCAGCGAAGAACTTGCTGTTATAGAACAGCAGAAGACCGCCTTCGGCGCCGTCCGGAACCTCCACGTCGACCGTGACCTCGTACGACCGGTCCCCGGCCACGAAGAGCAGAGGCGAGGCGTCCGCGGGACCAGACCCTTGGCCCGCCATCGCCAGACGCTCGCGCGAGATGCTGACCCGCGCGTCGTAGTCGGGCGTGGGCTTGTAGAACGCGAACTTGCCGTCAAACAGGTCATCTGTGAAACCCGACAACGGGGCGCCGCCCGCCACGGCCGAGGTCGGCGCGGGCTTGCGCAGCGGCTTGGAAAGATCGCCGCCGCGGGCGATTGGCCAGCCGTCCGCCGTCCAGGCGATCGGTTCGAGCAGCATCTGCCGCCCCAAGGTCCGAAAGCCGTTCTCGTAGCCATGATAGGACAGCCACCAGTCACCGGCCGGCCCCTCGATAGGCGTGGCATGGCCCCGTGACCACCAGGGCTCCAGACGCGATTGGGTCCTGACGATGGGATTGTGCGGGGCGTTCTCCCAAGGCCCATGGATCGACCTTGAGCGCGCGACCACGACCATGTGGCTGGTCGGCGGTCCGGCCGTGCCGCCTTGGGCGGAGAACAGATAGAACCAGCCGTCCTTACGCAGCACCTTGGGCCCCTCGAGGGCCATGCCCTCATGAACGTAGTCCTCGGGAATAGGCCATCCCTTATAGACGGTCTCCAGAGGGCCCTCGCCCCGCAAGCCGTCGTCCGAGAGGCGCACGCGCTTGCCGCCGCTCAAGAAAAGGTAGCGCTTGCCATCCTCGCCGACCGCATGGCCGGGGTCGATCTCTCCGTCGACGTGCATGTCGATGGGATCGCTCCAGGGCCCGGCCATGCTGTCGGCGTGGATGACATAGGTCTTGAACACCCGAGCCGGGTCCTTGGAGTCCGCCACGGGAATGTAGATGAAGTAGCGGCCATCGTGCTTGGCGATGTCCAGCGCGCAGACGAACCCGATGTCCTTGCGAAGCGCCGCCGTGAGCGGCGTCCAGTTCACAAGGTCGCGGGAATGCCAGATGTGCGCGCCCGGATAATAGATGAAAGACGAGAACGCGGCGTAGTAGTCGTCGCCGTCCTTCAGCACGTTGGGATCGGGGCGATCGCCGGAGATGACCGGATTGAGGAAGCGGCCATCGCCAAGATCGGCGATGCGCCGCCCCTCGACGCCGGTTCCGCGACCCGCCTTGACGGCCTGGGCGGCGTCCCGAGGGCTCGTCTGCGCCCGCGCCCCGGGCGCCACGCCCAACCCTCCGGCCAGGCCCAGCGTCGCGAGAATGGCTGTTCGGCGATCAGTTTCCACGCTTGATCTCTCAGTCTTGGATGCGCGCCGGCGCTACACCGGCCCCCGGGGTTCAAACACCAGGCCGACGCGGCCAAGACCAAGCCCCAGGATCTGGCTCTCCGAAACAGCCAGAGCTTGCCTATCGAGGCGGCGGCTTGCGGGAAGTACCGGGTCGCGCCGGGCCTTGGGTCTCATGCGGACGGCATGTTCGAAAGCATGACCATCATCCGGGCCAAAGCGGAGCGCCAGGGTCTAACCGTAACATACTGCCCCCCGCCAACCGGCCCTGCATTCTAAGGCGGAAGGTTCGCTCGGCTCTTCAGGGCTCGCGCCTTGGGACGCCGCAGGAACGCGCGCCCAATAACCAAATCCACCGAGGGGGAGACACCATGGACCACCTGTCCGCACGTCCGCGCATCGCCGCACGCCTGATGCAGGGCGTCGCCCTGGCGGCCCTTTGCGCCTTCGCCGCTCCGGCCCTCGCCCAAGAGACCCCGACCGACGCCCCCGAGGACGCGAGCGCCGTCAGCGAAGTGGTCGTCACCGGAACGCAGCTGCGCGGCGTGGCGCCCATCGGCACGAACGTGATCTCGATGTCGCGCCAGGACATCATCGCCACGGGCGGCGTCAGCGCCAACGAGATCCTCACCAAGACCCCGCAGGTCAGCAGCGCCTTCCTGCAGACCCCGACGACCGGCCTGAACGCGGGCATGTCGATCATCCGCCCCAACATCCGCAACCTCGGCGCTTCGGGCGGTTCGACCACCCTGGTGATCGTCGATGGTCATCGCCTGGTCGGGGCCGGCGTGCTGCAAACCACCCCCGATCCCGACGTCATCCCGCCCGGCGTTCTCGAGCGCGTCGATGTCGTCGCGGACGGCGGGTCGGCGATCTACGGGTCGGACGCGGTCGGCGGCGTGATCAACTACATTTCCCGCCGCAACTTCGACGGCGTCGAGGTGATCGCCCGGACCGGTTTCGCCGACGACTACCAGACGACCGACATCAATCTCACCGCCGGCAAGGCCTGGGATTCTGGCTCGGCCTATGTGTCCTACGCTTGGGCTCACAACGACGCCATCTACGGGCGCGACCGCGACTATGTGCGCCAAACCACGCCGAACAACGGCTACTGCGGCGCCGGAACCATCTTCGCCAACGGAACCAACTACGCGATCACGGGCCCCAACCCCTCCGCCTATACGGCGGGGACGATCTCGAAATGCGACACCACCGACACCCAGACCTTCTGGCCCAAGACCGACCGGCACAATGTCTTCGCGAGCCTGGAACAGGACCTGAGCAGTTCGGTGTCCCTGGACGTGAAAGGCTACTGGGCGCGTCGCGAGTTGACGACCAACGAGGGCCTGGACACCGTCAACCTGACGGTGACGCCGGCGAACCCCTATTTCGCGTCGATCGCCGGTGAGACCTCGCAGGATGTCCGCACCAACTTCGCGAGCATCGTCAATCAGGATCACCGCAGCGTGCTCACCTCCTATGGGGTGACCCCGACGATCACGGCGCGCCTGGGCGGCGACTGGCAGCTTCGGGCCATGGGCAACTTCGGCTGGAGCACGACCAAGCAGGACAACGCCACGACCGATCCCACGGTCGCGCAGAACATCGTCAACCCCTACGACCTGGCCGCCAACTCCCCCGCCACGATCTCCGCGATCCTGCTGCACAACAACGCGCACGGCAAACAGCGCCTGGCCAACGGTCGCGCCATCCTGGACGGCCCCCTGTTCCACCTGCCCGGCGGCGATGTCCGCATGGCGATCGGGGTCGAGTACGACAAGGAGAAGAACAACGTCCAGAACGGCACGGTGCCTTATGGCTCGGAAGGCTCGATCGCGCGCCTGGTCGGCAGCCGGGAGGTCAAGTCGGCCTTCGCCGAACTCGCCGTGCCGATCGTCGGCGCTGAGAACGCCGCTCCTGGCGTTCAGAGCCTGACCTTCTCCGCGTCCGGCCGCTATGACGACTATTCGGACGTGGGCAGCACCTTCAATCCGAGGTTGGGCCTGACCTATGAACCCGTCGACGGGGTCAAGTTGCGCGGCAACTGGGGGACGTCCTTCAACGCTCCCAGCCTGACCGACATGTCCGGCGTTCAGGTGGCCGGCGGCATCTTTTCCTCGGTCTTCCCCTACGGCCAGAGCGCGCCCTGGGTGATCGTCGTCGCCGGCAACAAAGGCGCGCAATTGCGTCCTCAAACCGCCGACACCTGGTCGCTGGGCGGCGATATCCGGCCTCGGTCCATCCCCGGCCTGACCTTGAGCGCGACCTACTACAATATCCATCTCAAGAAGGTGATCGGGCTGCTCGCCGGCCAGCCCTATTCCCCGCAGTTGGAACCCTTCTTCCGGGATAATGTCCCCTGCGCCCAGGCCGCGGCCGAGTTCGCGGGCGTGACGGTGTTCTCGCCGTTGCTGCCCCCGGCGCTGACCTGCGCCTTCTCGCCGACGACCGCGATCCTGGACTACCGGGTGCAGAACCTCGGCGAGATCAAGACCGATGGCCTCGATTTCAGCGTGCGTTACGACCGGCCGACCAGCTTTGGCTCCGTGAACGCCAGCCTGGCGGGGACCTACACCCTTAATCGTGACCAGGCGCTCGTCCCCGGCGCGGCCTTCATCAACAGGCTCGATCAGCCCGGAGACACTCGCCTGCTGCTGATCGCCACGGCGGGCGCCAAGATCGGCGCCCTCCAGGCCAGCGCCTCCGTCAACCACAAGGCGGGATATGGCATCGATCCGGCTATTCCGGCCAGGCCTGGATACCCGCTGCCCCAGGCTCAGGATCGCGTCGGATCGTTCACGACGGTTGATCTTTACTTCGACTACGCCGTGCCCACCGAGCGGCTGAAGAACGAGACCCATCTGTCGCTGAACGTGACCAACCTGTTCGATCAGGATCCGCCCGTCTACGGCGGGACCGCCAGCGGCGCGTCCAGCGGCTTCGCCAACGGCTCGACGCTCGGCCGTCTGATCCAATTTGGGATCCGCACCAAGTTCTAGGCCTAAGGCCGGCGTCGCCCAGGGCGACGCCGGCCGACGCTCCACGCCGCTCCAAGCCAGGCCACTCAACGTCTCAGCGTCGCAGGCGCCAGAACGGTCGGCGCGCGGCTGGCGGCGGAGCTCGCATCGGCCCTCAAGCGACCGATCGAACCACGGTCAACGCCTCGTCGCGTGGTCTCTGCGGTCGCCTCCCAAAACCACCTCATAACCGAGACATTCGCGGCCGGCGTTCCCAACGGTTCGCCATCCTGCGAGTATCAACCCTCGGCCTGATCCCGAAGCCGCTTTGTCAGTCGGGCGACGATCATCGAGTCCAGCTCGACAATCGCCGCCGCGAGCATCGCGCGCTCCGGGTCGAGCACCGAGCGGCCCTGCGCCGCCGCGAGATCCGCGCGCAGATCCTGCAGCTCCGCGACGTCCAACTGCTCCGCTGCCCGCTTCCAGAGGAGTTCGAACGACGACGGCATACCCCTCACCTCCCGCGCGCATTACGCGACCTTCAACCTGCGGGATCATACCGATAGGGTCACGCGCTTGTCGTCGCCTACTCGACAGAAAGCGCCAGGCGCGCCGGCGAGGTCGGCCTGAGACGGAACGGCGAACCTGGTTGGAGCGTCGCCAAGACGGCCGCACCGGCTCGCGCCACTTGCGCACCTCTGGCCAGTTAGGTCATCGGCTGTCGCCGATGTTTCAGCGACACGCTGTCGGCCCACGATCCGAACCCCTGGATAGCGCAATAACGGGTAGCCAACGGCCCGGGGGCATGAAGCTCTCCCGCGGCAAGGCTCTCGGTCCGCAACATGACGGGTATGCATGCGCGTGGCTAATGGCGCGGGCTTCCGCGACCGGCCAGCCATAACCGATCGCGGAGGCAGCTCGGCCTACTGGATCTTGGCTCGCAGCTTGAGATCGCGCGCGGACCCACCGACCGAGACGGTCCGTGTCGCCGGGGCATCGATCCAGGCCTGCTTGGCCTGCGACCAGTACTGCATGCGCCGGCGATCCAGGTGGATCGTCACACGCTTGCTTTGCGCGAAGCCCAGATACACGCGATCGAAGCCCGCCAACGCGTTGACGGCGAACTGCACGCCCCCGGGCGCGACTTCCGGCGCGGAGAGATAGACCTGGGGCACTTCCTCGCCGCCCACGGCCCCGACGTTCTTGATCGTGAACGACACATCGTAGCCGCCGTTCTTGGTCCGCGACAGCGACAGATTGGAATAGGCGAAACGGGTATAGCTGAGGCCATGACCGAACGGATAGAGCGGAGCCTTGCCGGTGCGATCGAACCAGCGGTAACCCACGTCGAGACCTTCGCTGAAGATCGCCTTGCCGTCATGCCCGGCCCTTTCGGGGTGAGCCGGATCGTTGTTGGCGTAGTCTTCCAGTTGCTTGGCCCAGGTAAAGGGCAGACGACCGGCCGGGTTCTTGCGTCCGACCAAGACGTTGGCCGTCGACCAGCCGCCCTCGTCGCCGGGCCACCACATCTGCACGACACCCTTAACCTGATCCAGCCACGGCATGGCCACGGGCTGGCTGGTGTTGAGAACCACCACGGTGTTGGGATTGGCCGCGGCGATCTCCGCGATGAACTGGTCCTGGTCGCCTGGAAGCTGGAACGTCGGCTTGTCTCGGCTCCAGGCGAACACGACCGCCGTGTGGGCGGCCTTCGCGGCGGCGATGGCGTCGGCCCGCGTCCGTGCCTGGGCTTCCGGGGTCACCCAATTGAGCCGCACCTGAACCGGCGCGCCGGACCCGTCAGCGACGGCTCGGAAGCGCAACTTGTGCGGCCCGGCGGAGAGCTCGACCGCGCCCCGGGCGTTGTTGAGGCCATCGATGGTCGGCATGGCGTCGTCCTGACCGGCCTGCACGATGTCGCCATGCAGCCCGCCCACCACGCCGCTCGTCGAGGCGACCCTGGCGCCGTCGACTTCGAGCCGTCCCCGCGCGCCCAAGGTCTGCACCGCCAGGATGTAGCGGCCGGCCGAGGGGACGGTGATCACGCCCTCCCAGACATGGCTGCTGCCGGCCGGCAGCGCCCGAGCGCCGGTGAAATCGATCTGACCATCGAGCCCGACCCGGGCCTCGCCCGCCGTGTGGTTCAGGCCCGGTTGCGTCCCGTCCTGGGTGAGAACCGCCGCGGGCACCGGGCTGCCGGTCAGGTCGTTGGCGACAGCCAGGCGGATGTCCGCGCCAGGAACCGTCTTGCGCAGGGCGTCGTACGGGCCGACTTGCCGTGCGACGATCCCGACCGCCCGCTCGCCCGACCGGCCGATCGAGGCGACCTGTTGGGCCGTGGGTCCGATCAGGACGATGGACCCCTTCTGCGGCACGAGCGGCAAGACGCCGCCGTCGTTTTTCAAAAGCACCGCAGCGTCTTCGCTGGTCTTGCGGATCGTCTCGGCGATGTCGACGCCGGAGTTGGTCTTGATCAGCCGCGCGCGACTGCCATCGAGATATCCAAAGCGCGACATCTGGGTCAGGACGCGGGTGGCCGCCCGGTCGATCGTCGCCGTGGTCACGGCGCCATCCTTGAGCGCATCGGCGAGGTTGCGGTATTTGTTGTCTTCCGTCGCGGCGGGCGTGATTGGCTTGGCGGTCGGCTCCTCCGGCATCGGATGGGTCATGATGTTGGCGAACTCGGCGTACATGCTCGCCGGCGGCGACACGGGCGGCGCCGCCGGCGTCAGCTCGGAGTAGACAAAGCCCAGCCCCTTGAAGGGACTGTTGTGCGGGGAGCGCCCGCCCATCTCCATGTCCATGCCCTTGGTGAAATAGTCATAGTCGTGGATCGCGCCCCAATCGGAGGTCACGAAGCCGGTAAAGTTCATCTGACCCCGAAGCACGTCGATCAGAAGATGCTTGTTGCCGCAAGCATAGGGCCCGTTGATCCGATTGTAGGCGCACATCACCGAGGAGACGCCGGCCTTCACCGCCGCGTCGAAGGGTTCGAGATAGACCTCATGCAGGGCCTGGTCGTCGATCGTCACGTCGGCGGCCTCGGTGTCGTAACCGATGTAGTGCTTGACCTGGGCCATCACCCCACGGGACTGGATGCCCTTGATGAGCTCGGCGCCCACCACACCGCTCAGGACCGGGTCTTCACCGTAGGTGTTATAGGCGCGCCCGAAGTTGAGATCGCGGTCGATGTTGACGAAGGGCTGCAGGGCGACGTCCACGCCCAGCCGGTTGGCTTCATCGGCGATGATCACCCCGTTCAGACGGGCGTCCTCGCGGCTGAAGGTGGCGGCCAGGCCCATGGTCGCGGTGAGCGAGCTGGAGGGGATACGCGTGAGGACGCCCGGAGGGCCATCGGCGAAACGCAGCGCGGGGATCCCAAGTCGCGGCACGCCGGCAAGGTATCCGGCCTGACCCTGATAGGTGGCCGTCGGCTCCGCGTCGCCACGGATTACCGCCAGCTTCTCCTCCAGGGTCATCTTGGAGACCAGGGCCCGCGCGCGGACGACATCGGTCTCGGGCGCCGAGCGCGCCACGCTGGCCGCGGACAGAAGGGCGACGGCCGGCAGGGCGACAGCTAGCGCGCAACGACGGTGAGACATGGTTCGATTTTCCTCCTGGGCCAGGTCGCGACCAATATCATACAGTATCGACTGGTTGTTATATTTTATGGCGACGAGACGACGCCGCCGATCTCCACCGGCGAGCGTCCCCTCGTCCTTTCGCGCGACGTGGGCTGGCGGGTCACCGCCGCCGGGCCGCGCCGGTCTCGACGCTGGCTGGCTCCGGCCCCATGGGCGCGCCCACGCCGGGCTGGGGATAGGAGAGCCAGGTCGTCTTCAGCGGCGCGTACCCCACGCTAGGCTTTGAATAGTCGCAGACGCCGGTCGGGAAGACGGCCTTCAGCCGGCCGGCCTGCGCCGGGGTCAGACCTTGGTAGTCGGACTTGCGCAAGGGGCGCAGCCGACACTTCAGGACGTCCCGGGTCAGTGGTTCGCCGGCCGTGAGCCGGGTCTCGCTGAAATAGGGCAGACGCGGCCCGCACTGGCCGCCGTTGCGGATGTCGGAGGCTTCGTCGATCCGAATCCAGCCCTTCAAGAAGCAGACATCGGTCTTGAGGTCGGTCGGCCGGGCGGCGAGGACCTTGGCCCGCGCGTTCGTATAGCCGCGCCCGTCCTTGGCCATGTTGGACAACCATTCATCCATCTTCAGCAGGGCGAACAGATCCATCCGAGCAGACCCCGAAACCGTGCCGGCCCCCGGGACCGTCGGATCGGCCTCGCCCCGGACGATCACCTGGTTGGCCGCGTCGCCGTTCGAGCGGATCAGGCGCGCGCGCATAACCTCCGAATTGACGGGGTCGTGGATCTCGGCGACGCGATCGGTATTGGGGCGAATATCGATGATGGGGATCGTCCCGAGATTGGCCCCCTCGTTGATGCGGCCGTATTCGAACATTCGACGCAGGCCGATCGGGTCGGCCACGGCGCGCGCTGCGCGATACTCGCCGTCATTGTCGATCCCGCCGACCCGTTCGTTGAGCTCGACGAACTGCTCGGCGGAGATCGCGCCCTGACGGTAGGCCTGCAGTCCGTATTGCACCCCGACATTGTCGAAGCCGCGATAGGTCGCACCCGACTTGTCGAAACCCAGAGAATTGCGCGATGCGGAGTAGATGTCGCAGCGGGCGCCGCGGGGATTGTTGACCCGATCATAGGTCAGTTCGCGAGGCACGATGAGGTGGCAGTTGGAGGCCCTGAGGCCCGGGAACTTCGGCGCGGCCTGGCGCGCCAACATCAGCTCGGGGCTGAAGAAGCGTAACCATAGGCCGCACGTTCCCCAGGTGTTGAGGCCCGAGGCCGCCCGCTTCTGCTCCTCCGTCCAGGTCGACTTGCCGCCCTCGAAAGCGCGGTTCATCAGCGCGCAGTCTTCGGACATGGTCAGGGAATAGACGTCCGGAAACGAGGTTCCCGGCACGATCCCGTCAAGGATGCCCGGGTAGTTGTTGGCGATGAGGTGCTGCTGCATCGAACCGCCAGAGCCGCCCCAGCCGAAGACGTAGGTCGGCGCGCCGTAGGTCTCGATGAAATGCTCCTTCACCATCGAGGCGGTCTCGGCCGATACGACGTCCGAGCCTACCGTTCCCATGACGCTCAGCGTGGAGCTCATCACGCCAAAGCCCCGCGACAGCATGGCGTCGCTGAGCGCATCTTCGCCCAGCACGGTCCCTTGGTGGTAGCCGGACGTGACGCCGCCGCCAAAGACATAGACAGCGCGACCGTTCCAGCCCGGATGCGGCGCTGTCGGGCCCACGCGTTCACCGCGCGTCGGATCGAACAACACCGCCATCTGATAGATCGCGCGGTTGATGGTCCCGACCTCGACCCGGACGATATAGTTGACGGTCCGCCCCTCCAAGGTGGTGGTCGTGGCCAGGTCCGATGGCGCCGTCTGGTCCGTCGGCAAGACCTTGAAGGCGCCTCCGGCGGTGGATCGATACAGATAGACCACTCGGGTCGGGGCGTTGCAGCTGGCGTCCTGCGCCGGGCCCAGCAACGAGCCGTCCGGCAGCTTGAACTGGTCGGTCTCGCAGAAGAAGGGCGTCTGCTGGGGGCCGGAAAAGATGGGACCGCTGCGGCTGTGGTTGACGAGCGACAGCCGGCTGGTGCGCCTGCCCGTGGTGGCGGTGACCGTGTTTTTTCCGGGCTTGAGACCCTCCACGAGCCCGATCATCGCCTCGCCCCGCGCCGTGAACGCCGTCGTGACGTCGACGCCGTCCAGGCTGATCCGCACCTGCGAGGGCGCTGTTCCCTTGGGCAGACTGACGGCGAGCAGCGCGTTGTCGCCGCTCACCGTGTCCGCGCGGCTGGACAGCACCCGAATGGACGCCTGGACCCCTGTTGGCGCCAGGGCCAGAGCCGCCGCGACGCAGGCCAGGAAGATCCGCAGGGCCCCAGGGCCGCGACCCCGCCTTTCGGCGGGCCGCATCGACGCCGGTCGGTCTTGATCGATCGCGCGACGAGACGGCGCTGAAGCCGAAGCTCGTTCGGAAAAGTCGACTGGAATTGAACCCATTTCGGCGCGCCCGAGCTTGCAATAGCGATAGGTGTCCGCGCCGCCGGCGGCGGCGCGGATGGTCACGTCGCAGCAAGCACCGGGAGTTCCAGGGCCTGCAAGTTAGACACCGTTAGGCGAGGCTTGGTCGATTGACACGCGACCTGTCCGCCCCAAACTGCGCCAAGCTGTCGCCTGGACTTGGGATCTCCCCGCGCCCGGCTCAGCCGTCCCTTCGTCACCGTCCGCGCCCTTGGGTCGCAAGTCGGAAATCGACGGGGTTGCCGTCACGACATGACCCGAACGCCCGCAGGAAAGCCCGAGAGTGTCGCATCCAATTTAACAAACAATCCATCCTGGTTTTACATGGACGCCCGTGTACGGCGCAGCTATGATGGCGTCATAGGAAGACGCGCTGAACGCGCCACCCGCGCAAGCCATGAAGCCGTTACGACACCCCGCGTCATCGCGCGTGGTCGCAGCGCTCGCCCCCATCACGACTGACTTCACCTTCCCTCAGACCCTCCAGAGACGCGGCTCCAGTCCGCCAGGGCATTTTGATCAACAAGCGGAGAGAGCCATGACCAGCCATTGCTTCGATAAGCACGGGATCGACCGCCGCACCGCGCTGCTCGCCGGCGCCGGCTTAGCCGCCCTCATCACCCTGCCCGCGGGCCCGACCTATGGGGCGAACGCCTCATCGCGCCGGACCATGCCGTTCGACGACAACTGGCTGTTCCTGCGCGGCGAGGCGCCTGGCGGCGAACAACCCTCGTTCGATCACCATCTTTGGCGCCCTGTCCACCTGCCTCACGACTGGAGCATCGAGGATCTGCCTGGTGCGCCCAAGACGACGGGCGACTGGACGCCGGCGGTCGCGAACTGGACCGTAAAGCCCAGCACGAAAGGCATTCTGGAACGGATCTCGTCCGTCACCCTGCCGCCCACGGACGGCGCGCCGGTCCTCGTCGGCCCCTTCGATCCGGTCGCCTCCGGCCCCTCGCCGATGATGCGAGCCTACACGGTGGGCGGGACGGGTTGGTACCGGAAGGTGTTCACGCCGCCGCCAATCGGGCGGGATGACCGGATCGAGCTTTGCTTCGACGGTGCCTCGGTCGAGTGCGAGGTCTGGCTCAATGGCGAGAAGATCGGCGCGAACCGCTATGCCTACGCCGCCTTCAGCTTCGACATCACATCCCGTCTCAAGTCAGGACCCAACGTCCTGGCGGTCCGTGTCGTCAACCAGGGCGCCACGACGCGCTGGTACGCCGGTTCGGGCCTGAATCGACATGTCTGGCTGACCCTGACCGGTCCTGTCCGTATTTCGCCTTGGGGCGTGGCGGTCTCGACGCCGAAGGTCGACGCGGCCTCCGCGACGGTCGAGGTCGTGGTCGACCTTGAAAGTCATCTGGCGACCGCCGCGGAGGTGCGGATCCTGGCGACCGTGCGCGACGCCGCCGGCCGGGTCGCCGGACACGGTCAAGGCGTTCTGTCGCTGGCGCCAGCCGCCAAGAGCGAGCATCGCCTGACGATCGACCTGCCGCGTCCCCGGCTCTGGCATCCGGAAACGCCCAACCTCTATGCCGTGGAAATCTCGGTGCTCAGCCAAGGGCGGACCACCGACGCCGCCACGACCCGGTTTGGCGTGCGCACGATCGAGGTCTCCGCGCAGCAGGGACTGCGGCTCAACGGCAGACCGGTCAAGCTCAAGGGCGCATGCATCCATGCCGATCACGGCATCCTCGGAACGGCGTCGTTTGACCGGGCCGAGCGCCGCAAGGCCGAGATCCTCAAACGGTTCGGCTACAACGCCGTGCGTCTGGGTCACCAGATGTTCCCGCAAGCGTTTCTCGACGCCTGCGACGAGCTTGGCTTGATCGTGGTCGACGAGGTGTTTGACGCCTGGGAGGAGCACAAGACGCCCGAGGACCACGCCAAGTACTTCAAGGCCGACTGGCGAACGGACCTGACGCGGATGATCCGTCAGGACCGCAACCACCCCAGCGTCGTCTTCTGGAGCATCGGCAATGAGATCCCCGAGCGCGAGAAGCCGCGGGGCGCGGAGATCGCGGCCCAGTTGCGCGACCTGGTCCTTTCACTGGATCGCTCCCGTCCGATCACCGCGGGCATCAACGGTCCGACCGGCAAGCCAGGCGAGGTCGCTCGACGCAGCATCGACGTGGTCGGTTACAACTATCAGCTCAAGGACCACCTGGCCGATCACGCCGCCTATCCGGACATGGTGATCATGTCGACCGAGCAGTACGCGGCGGACATCCACGATGGCTGGCGCATGACCCAGGCCAATCCCTGGATGCTCGGCGAATTCGTCTGGTCCGGCATCGACTATCTCGGCGAGGTCGGCGTGGGCGGTTCGGACCTGCGCCCCACGACCGAAACCCCGCCCAAACGCGGCGACTTCCTCATTTTCCAATGGGAGTATCCGGCGTTCATCTCCGGCTGCGGCGAAATCGACATCCTGGGCCGGCGCAAGCCCCAGGGCCTTTATCGCGACGTGCTGTGGGAAAACAGCAAGCTGGAAATGCTCGTCCAGCGGCCGACGCCGCAAGGGACCTTCGAACGACTGGGGCCCTGGTCGTGGCCCGATGAACTGGAGAGCTGGACCTGGCCGGACCACGTCGGCGAGTCGATGACGGTGCGCGTCTACAGCCTGGGCGACGAGGTTCGCCTCCTCCTGAACGGCAAGGAGGTGGCCCGCAAGCCCGTGCTCACGCCGCAGGACCGGCTGACGGCCAGCTTCGAGGCGCCCTACGCGCCTGGCCAGTTGACGGCCGTGGCCTATCGCCAAGGCCGCGAGGTGGCGCGCAAGACGCTCCAGACGGTCGGCCCGCCCGCGAAGGTGCGTTTGTGGGCGGAAAGCGCCCGCATCACCGCATCGCCCAATGACCTGGCCTATGTGTTCGCTGAAATCCAGGACGACGAAGGCCGCCGGGTGCCCGACGCGCAAGTCCCTCTGACGTTCTCGATCGAAGGCCAGGGCGCCATCCGGGCCACCGGCTCGGCCAATCCGCGGGGCGTTAAGAGCTTCAGCGATCCGCGGACCCTCACCTTCCACGGCGAGGCGCTGGCGATCGTGCAGCCGAACGGTCAGCGGGGGCAAGCCCTCGTCCGGGTGGCGAGCCCCGACTTGAAGGGCGACGCCCTGACCGTCCGCGTCGGATGATCCGCCGGCCGGCGTGACCGACGGCCCGCGCGCCGGATGCGCGCGGGTCATCGGCTGCGGCCTGCCTGATCTTGGCGTCCCCGCGTTATTCGTGGCGCAGAGCGTCGATCGGGTTGAGCGCCGCAGCGCGCCGGGCCGGAACATAGCCAAACAGGACGCCGATCAGGCCCGAGACGCCGAACGCGATGAGATTGATCTGCGGCACGAAGATCCAGCTGACCTTCATCAACGGCGCCAAGGCCGCCACGGCCGCCTGGGCCAGCAACAGGCCCATCAGCCCTCCCAAGCACGAGAGCGCCACGGCCTCGACCAGGAACTGCATCAGAACCTCGCCGGCCAAGGCGCCGATGGCCAGCCGGATGCCGATCTCGCGCGTACGCTCGGTGACCGACACCAGCATGATGTTCATGATGCCGATGCCGCCGACCACCAGGGAAATGGCGGCCACGGCCGTGACGATGCTCGTCAGAAGCTTGGTCACCCCGGTGAAGGTGTCGCTGATCTGCTTGGTGTCCAGGATGAAGAAGTCGTCGTCCTTGCCGTTGGCGATATTGCGCCGCTCGCGCAGCAGATCCTCAATGGAGGCCTGCACGGACGCGGTGGAATAGGCCTTGTCGACGCCCACGAGGATCAGCTTCAGATCGGTCGAGCCGGTGAAGCGTCGCTGAACGGTCTTGAGCGGCATGATCACCACGTCGTCCTGGTCGCCAAAACCGCCCTGCCCGCGCGCCGACAACAGGCCGATCACCTCGCACGAGACATTGCCGATCCGCATTCGGGCGCCGACCGGCGTCTCGCCTCGAAAGACGTTCTTGTTGACGGTGGCGCCCAGAATGCAGACTGATCGCCCGGCGGCTTCCTCGGCCGGGCTGAAGTAGCGACCTTCCGCCAGCGCCCAGGGCTGGACGTCGAAATAGCCATTGGTCGTGCCGGTTATGGTCGTGGACCAGTTGGCGCCGTCATGGATCGCCGCTCCGCTCGCCTGGGCCTGCGCGGCCACGGCCGAGACGCCCGCGACCTGGTCGCGGATCGCGACCAGATCACTCGGCTTGAAGTCGGCCGGTCGCGCCGCGCCCCCTCCCCGGCCAAAACCCTGGCCGGGTCGAACCTGCAGGATATTCGTCCCTAGATTGGCGATGGATTTTTGCACCGACGCGGTCGTGGCTTGCCCCAGCGTGACCATCGTCACGACCGCGGCCACACCGATGATGATGCCCAACGTCGTCAGGAAGGACCGCAGCTTGTGGCGAAGGATCGATCGCATCGCCAGGGTTAGGATGGTTGCGAACATCACGACACCGCTTGACCAGATTGATGAGCGTGCTCTACCCGTTCGACCAGGCCGTCCCTGAACCGCACGATCGTGCGCGCGTACTGCGCCATGTCCGGCTCGTGGGTCACCATCAAGACGGTGATGGCGCTGTCGCGGTTAAGGCTGGACAGCAGTTCCATGATCTCGACCGACCGCTCCGAATCCAGATTGCCGGTCGGCTCGTCCGCCAGGAGGACGTCCGGCTGGGTGACGATGGCGCGCGCGATCGCCACGCGTTGCTGCTGGCCGCCCGAGAGCTCGGCCGGGGTATGATCCCACCAGCGATCCAGACCCACCTTCTCCAGCGCCGCCATGGCCGCTTGGCGGCGAAGCCTGGCCGGCTCGCCGCGGTAAAGCAGCGGCAGTTCCACGTTTTCGAGCGCCGTCGTGCGCGCCAACAGATTGAAGCCCTGGAAAACGAAGCCCAAATACTTGCGCCGCAGCAGGGCGCGCTGGTCACGATCAAGTCGATCGACGGCGTGGCCGCGGAACAGAAACTCGCCACCCGAGGGCACATCCAGACAGCCCAAGATGTTCATGGTGGTGGACTTGCCCGAGCCCGACGCCCCCATCACCGCCACGAAGTCTCCTTGAGCGATGTCCAGATCCACGCCCTTGAGCGCCTGGTAGGCCGTCGCGCCCTGACCGTAGGTCTTGGTCACGCCGCGTAGTCTGATCAGGGGGAGAGACTCCATCGCCGAGGGGCTAGCGACCATCGCGCGGCCCGCCTTCCGAAGCCGGTCGCTTGGCCTGCTCCGGCGCCGCCGCGGCCAGCACGCCGGTGATGACCGACATTCCGGGCCGAAGCGCGCCCCCCAGGACCTCGGTCACCGCGCCATTGGTCACCCCAGTGGTGATGGCCACCGGGCGAGGACGCCCCGCCTCGTCGAGCACGTAGACCGTGCGGGTCGCGCCGCGAACGACCGCCTTGTCGTCCCTGACGGGACGCGGCCGGGCGCCAAACGGGCTTGGCCCGGTCGAACCGGTCGCCGCGTCCGCGCCGGTCGGCTTGAAGCGCAGGGCGGCGTTGGGAACCAGCAACACCCGATCACGCGCGACCGTGACGATGTCGGCCGTGGCGGTCATGCCGGGCCGCAACTGCAGGCTCGGATTGGCCACACTCAGGGTCGCGCCGTAAGACACCACCTGGCCCGTCACGGCGGACTGCGCGGTGCTGGAGGTCTGGGCGCTCAGATTGGAGCCGACGTCGATCCGCTTGAGAACGGCGGGGAAGGTCCTTCCAGGAAAGGCGTCGACTGTGAAGGACGCGGTCTGTCCCTCGCGCACGGCGCCGACGTCGGCTTCGTCGATCGCCACCTGCAGCTTCATCGTCGAGAGGTCCTCGGCGATCACGAAGAGGGTGGGCGTATTGAAAGAGGCCGCCACCGTCTGCCCCGGCTCGATCTGACGGGCCAGGACGACCCCGTTCACGGGCGATCGGATCACCGTCTTGGTCAGTTGGGTGACATTGGACGACAAGCTCGCGCGCGCCGAGGCGACATTGGCCTGGGCCGCCGCCAGGTTGGCGGCCGCCCTGTCGCGGTCGCGCGCAGCCTGATCCATCTCCGTCTTGGCCGGGACCCGCCCGCCCGAAAGCCGGCTGACCTCTTCCAGGCGCGCCAGCTGGGCGACGGTCTGATCGAGGGTGGCCTTGGCCTGGGCCACGGCGGCGATGTCGGCGTTCAGCGCCGCGCGGCTTTGCTCTACCGTGTCCTGAAACCGCGAGGGATCCACAAGGGCCAGGGTTTGGCCGGCCCTCACCCGGTCATTGACATCGGCCTCGACGCGCGTGACCAGGCCAGACAGCTCCGAGCCGACCTGAACCTGATTAGTCGGGGCCAACTTACCCGTGGCCGAGACGACCACGGACAGGGCGCGCTGCTCGACCGGCGCCACGGCGTATCGGGTCGCCGGCTTGGCGCGTAGGCACTGGCTCAGGACCAAAAACAGCACCAGGGCCGCCGCGGTCAGCAAAAGCGCCTTGCCATGCCGGCTCCACCAGGGCTTGGCCTTGGCGCCGAGGAAGGTGTCGATGTCGCTGGTATCGGCCATATGAGGTCCTAGGGTCGGGCGGACGCTTGAGGAACAGCGCCGTCCCAGCCGCCGCCGAGCGCCAGATAGAGCTGGATCACCGCCAGGGCGTGTTCGGCCCGGGCGTTGGACAACCCGGTCTGCGCCGACAGCAGCGAGGCTTCGTTGACGTTGAGAGTGGTGATGTCGGTCAGGCCGACGCGGTACTGGCCACGCGCCAGGGTCGCGGCGATCGTCGCCGCGTCGAGCGCACGCGACAGCTCGGTTTCGCGCGACAGGGACGCGTCCAGTGCCGCCATGCCGTTGCCCACGTCTTCCAGCGCGCCAAGGACGGTCTGCTTGTAAGCCAGCAGCGCCTCATCGGCCGCGGCCTGCTGGACGCGCAGGCGCGAGCGTCGGACCCCGCCATCGAACAGGCTCTGCCCAAGGCTGGCGAAGATCCGCCCGGTGACGACGTCGCCCAGCCCTCGGATCGAGGTGGCGGCGGTAGCGACATCGCCGCTGAGCGTCAGGGCGGGGTAGAGTTGGGCTTGCGCCACGCCGATCCTGGCGCTGGCCGAGGCCAGTCGACGTTCGGCCGCCCGCACGTCGGGACGCTGGCGCAGGACATCGGCCGGCACGCCCACGGCCACGACATCGGGCCCGCGCGGGATCGATCCGGGCGCGGCGAGCTCCCGGTCGATTGCGCCAGGCGCTTGTCCGGTCAGCACGGCCAGACGATTGAGCGCCGAACGATAGCCTTGCTCGAAGGCGGGGATAGAGGCGGCCGTCTGCGCGCGCTGGGCGCGCGCCTGCTCCAGATCCAGCCCCGAGACCAGTCCGGCCTGGCCGCGGAAGCCGGCGATCTCCAGGTTATCGGCCTGAATGCCCAGCGCGCCGCGCGCGATGGCCAAATTGGCTTGAGCTTGCCGGGCCAGCACGTAGTTCCGCGCGGTTTCCGCGGCGATCGCCCGCCGCGCCGACGCCAGGTCCAGGCCGACGGCGGCATAGTCGGACGCCGCGGCCTCCTCGCCCCGACGACGGGTCCCGAAGAGTCCAGGATCATAGCCGGCGTCAAGTCCAAGAGATCCGGTGTTGGCCGCGCCGACGGCGTCGAGCAGGGCGCGATTGTAGCTCGCCGTCGCCGATAGGGTCGGCAGCCGGCCGGCTTGGGCCTGCACCAGGGCTTCACGCGCCTGACGAAGACGGGTCAGGGAGACGCCGATGTCGAGATTATCCGCAAGGGCCCGTTCAACCAGGCCATCGAGCACCGGGTCGTTCAGACCGGTCCACCAGCGCGCGATGTCGCCGGTCGGCGTTTGAGGTCCCATGACATAGGGCCCCTCTGCGCCAAGCTTGGCCCGCGAGGGCGCGACATAGTCCGGGCCGACGGCGCAGGCGCCCAGCAGCAAGGTCAGGGCCGCGGCGCTCAGCGGAACCAGGACGCGGCGATCGGCCCGGACACATCGTCTGGGGTCTGTCCTGTCCGTGGGCGCCGGGCGCGAAACAATGGGGGATGGGGCCATGGCGAGGATATGCCAGTCGCCGGCCGTCTGGTGGGTGAGGATTGCGCAAGCAAAGTGTAAGGTTTGCGTAAGGCCCTGCGACAAGCCGCCCGACGAAGCCTAAGAGCCCGATCAAACGGAGTGGAGCGCTTGAGAATCCTGCTGGTCGATGACGATGTCGAGCAGACGAGCATGCTGGCGGAATATCTTGTCGGCGAGGGCTTCTCCGCGCGCGCCGTCTACACGCCGGCCGACGGCTTGGCCCAGGCCCTGTCGGGTCAGGACGACGCGGTCCTGCTCGATGTCATGATGCCGGGCGGAAGCGGCCTGGACGTCCTTCGGGCGATCCGGGCGCAAAGCGATATTCCGGTCGTCATGCTGACGGCGAAGGGCAACGACACCGAGCGCGTGGTCGGCCTGGAACTGGGCGCGGACGACTACATCACCAAGCCCTACTACCCCCAAGAACTGGCGGCGCGTCTGCGCGCGGTGCTGCGCCGGCCGGGGCGCGCGGATCATCGCGCCGAGCGCGCGACGCCGCCGGGCCTGGCTTTCGACGCCGGGCGACGGCGCGTCGAATGGCGCGGGCGGCCCTTCAACCTCACCGCCACCGAATTCAACATGCTGGAGATGTTGCTGCGGGGCAGCGAGCGGGTGACCACCAAGGACGAATTGTCGCTGCGCCTGCTGGGTCGCCGCCACGAGACCTATGATCGCAGTATCGACGTCCATGTCAGCAATCTGCGCCTGAAGCTGCAGCAGGCGACCGACGGCGCCTTGAGGATCGACACCGTGCGAGGCGTGGGCTGGCGGCTGTCCTGGTCATGATCAAGAGCCGTCTGTTCTGGAAGATCTTCACGGCCTTCTGCCTGACCTATGTGGCCATGGTGGTGGCCACCGTCCTGGTCTTCGCCCTGGTCTTGCCGCTCAGGCCGGCCATGGAACGAGCCTATGCCGAATCCGCCGGAGCCAAATTTGTCGCCCTGGCGGCCGCGGCGGTTCGGGACGGCGGCCCCCAGGCGCTCGCCAGCATCGACCCGACGCGGCGCGACGCGAACCTGTTCATCGTCCCGGTTAAGGCCGCCTCGCCCATCCGGCCTCCGCAGACCGAGGGCTATGCGACGCGCGTGCGCGCGCCGAACGGAGAGACGTTCCGTATTTTCTACCGCATGCCAGCGCCGGTTCGCGGCCGCCAACCCTACGAGCTTTACGCGGTCGGAGTCGTCGCCGGCCTCGTCTTCGCCACCGGCCTGGCGCTCTATCTATCCTATCCGATCCGTTGGCTGCGCGCCGCCTTCGAAAGCTTCGCCCAGGGCGACCTGACGGTGCGGCTGCGTCCGCGGATCGGTCGCCGGCGCGACGAGGTGGCCGACCTGGCGCGGGATTTCGACACCATGGCCGAGCGTGTCGCGCGCCTGATCACCGCGCGCGACCGCCTCATCGACGACATCTCCCATGAACTGCGCTCACCGCTCGCGCGCCTGCAGTTGGCGGCGGCGCTGGCGCGGCAGAACCCCGACCCGGCGTCGGGCGCCCTCGACCGGATCGATCAAGAGGTTCGCCGCCTGGACGCGATGGTCGGCGAGCTTCTGTCGCTGTCGCGCATGGAGAGCGGCGCCCCCGACCCCGATCGCTATTTCGATCTGACCGAAATGATCCGCGACCTGGTCTCGGACGCCACCTTCGAGGCGGCTCGCAAGTCCGTCGACGTCCAATTGCGGATCACGCCCGCGGTCGCCGCCGACCAGGCCGAACCCAGCGTCCGCGGCGAGGCCGAACTCGTCCGGAGGGCTCTGGAAAATCTCCTGCGCAACGCCGTGCGGCACGCGCCGACCCCGTCGATCGTCGACGTCAGTTTGACCTACGAACCAGGCTGGGCAAGCATCGAGGTCGCCGACCGTGGCCCTGGCGCGCCGACCGCCGATCTCGACAGCCTGTTCGAGCCGTTCAAGTCCGGCCCCGGCGGCGGCTTTGGTCTTGGGCTGTCGATCGCCCGGCGCACCATCCTGGCGCACGGCGGATCGATCGCGCTCGGCAATCGGCCAGGCGGCGGTTTCCTGGTGCGAACCTTTTTGCCGACGCTCATCCTGGGCCAGGGTTGAGCCGGCGACGCGGCGCTCCCAAAGCCAGGCCTTGCAGCGCTCGGGGCCCTTTCCCATCCTCTCCACCGATCGGGCGACGAGCCCCAGATAAGGTCCCCGGTTTGGTCATGTCCGGTCGTCGCCTCCGCCGCGCCCTGCCCCTGCTGGTCTCCACCGCGCTGCTCGGCCAGGCCGGCAAGGCTCTGGCCGATCCGTGCAAGGCCATTCCCGACAGGGGTCCGGCCCCGTCCTATCTGCGTCCAGGCTCGGCCTTCTCCGGGCCGGTCACCTATGTCGGCGATGGAGACAGCCTGTGCGTGGCGTTGGGCCCGACCCCGGACCGGTGGGTGGAGATGCGGCTGGCCGACTTCCATGCGCCAGAGCTCAAGAGCCCCCAGGGCCCGACCGCGCGACGAACCCTCGATCGCGTCACCGCGGGCCAGACCCTGCACTGTGTCGCGCAAAAGCAAAGCTATGACCGCGTCGCGGCCACCTGCCGCGTCGGCGGCGTTTCGGTGGGCGATCTGATGCGACGCGCGGGCGTCGCCGAGGGCGGACGAGGCCGCTGAGGGTCTAGACCTCCAGGCCTACAGCGATTGCGCTGCGGCGATGCGATCGGCGCGCCATATGTCGTGCGATATGAGCCAGATCCGCAGGCCGGCCGGCGCGGCGGAACACCTCCTGATACGCGCTGGCCAAGTCCGCCCTCCGTTCCAGGGCGGCCAGCAGCTCGCGCTCTGTGAAGGGCCTTGCGCCGGCCCGGCGTCGTGACTGGACCGCGAGGCGTGCGTAGGCCGCCCAGCAAGCTGGATCGCGACTCCAGGCGAACCATGCCTCGATGTCGTCTGTCGAGACTGGGCCGCTCAGCGTCTCGAACCAGGCCTTGGCCTGACGCTGTGGGTCTCGCTGTTGTCGTCGATCAGACATCTTGCGTCGCCGGTTGATCCGCAGGCGGCCAGCATGACGCACGAAAGGCCCCATGCCTACCGCCTCGCGGCGCGGTTCAGGCCATCGTCGTGAGCGCGTAGGCGCCGTCGCGCCATCCCTCCACCCGGACGACCGACTCCAACATCCGGCCGGCCGGCGCGCGCTTGATGAACGCGATGATGTCGATCGCCTGACCGATCGCACGGTGGGGGATGGCCGGGGCGACCTCGCCGATCAGGTCTTCAAGGCGATTGAGCGCCTCGGCGGCGCTGTTGGCGTGCAGGGTCGCCAGGCCGCCCGGATGTCCGGTGTTCCAGGCCTTGAGCATGTCCAAGGCGCTGCCGTCGCGCACCTCTCCGACAACGATCCGGTCCGGCCGCAGGCGAAGCGCGGCCCGCACCAGGTCGGCCATGGTCACCGCCGGCTCGCTGCGCTTGGTCAGCAGCGCCAGTTGGTCGTCGGCCACGCACTGCAGTTCGGCGGTGTCCTCGGCCAGGATGACCCGGTCGCCGCGAAACGCCGGCAGCGCCAGGATGGCGTTGGCCAGCGTGGTCTTGCCCGAGCCCGTGCCGCCGGCGATCAGGATGTTGTCACGACGCTCGGCGGCCTGGGCCAGGACGTCCGCCTGCGCGGCCGACATGATCGCCTGGTCGACATAGTCCTGCAGCGAAAAAACCCTCTCCGGGCGCTTGCGGATCGAAAAGCTCGGCGCGGCCGCGATCGGGGGAAAGACGCCCTGGAACCGCTCGCCAGAGCGCGGCAGGGCTCCGCCGACCAGCGGCCGCTCGCGGGTGACGACCTCGCCGACATGATCGGCGACCAGGCGCAGGACCCGTTCGGCATCGGCTCGCGCCATGTGGTGGCCGCTGAAGGTTCTCCCCTGCCCGATCCGTTCGATCCAGATCGCGCCGTCCGGATTGACCATGACCTCCACGACCGAGGCCTCGGCCAAGGCCGAGGCCAGGACGGGCCCCAGGGCCTGACGCAGGGCGCTGTCCTTGCGATTGAGCGCTTGCTCCGCGCCTGGATTCATAACCCGTCCTCATCGTTGTAGATCAGGTCGACGATGCTGAGACCATCCGCGCAGGCCAGATCCAGGGCCACCTCGGCGGCCTGCATCGGCGGTGCATAGGCCTCGACGGCCGCCACGCCGAGCCAATCGATGGGCGGGCGCCCGGGGGTGTCGAGCGTTTGGCGGGTCTGGACGAACCGGGCCCGCTCGCCGTGAAAAAAGTCCCGCGCATGCGCGGCGAACACTGGGTCCTCGAAAAAGCGGATCTTGTCGGCCAGCAACGGCTTGGCGTTGTTGACGAACAGGAACTGCTTGTCGGTCGGCAAGGCCCGCACGTCCTGTTCGGCCAGGATGTAGCGTTCGACCTCGGCCTGGTTGCGGCTCCGATGGCCCTTGGCGAACATCAGGCGGGGATCGCTGAAGCTCTCGCGCATCTCCAGCGCGCGTCCGGCCCGCTTGACGATCCGATCGATGCTGCCCGGCTCGGAAGTCGCGAAGGCGGCCGTGACGTGGCAGTTGTCGAAGATCGAGGTGTGGACGCCATAGTGCTTGAAGACGTCGTTGAACGACTGGCAGATCAGGTGCGCCGAGACGCCGTAGCCGGCCATCTCGCCCAGGGCGTTCTCCAGGAACGGCAGGGCGCCGAGCTTGGGGAATTCGTCGAGCATTTTCAGCAGGCGATGGCGCTTACGTCGCCCGCGGCTGTCGGCGTCGATCGTCTCCATCAGGCTGTTGAGGCTCTGGCGCAGCATGACCCGGACCAGGAACGCCAGACGATCGGCGTGGGCCTGAGGGGTGATCAGATAGAAGCTAACCGGCGCGTCGGCGCAGACCAGGTCGCCGATGCAGAAGTCCGACCAGGACGTGGCGTTGGAGACCAGGGGATCGGCCCATAGGGCGAGCGATTTCTGCGCCGTGGCCAGGACGCTGGAGCGCACCCTGGGCTCCATCTTCCTGAACGCGGTGGCGCCAAGCCACACCTCCGGATGGACCTCGGCGATCAGTTGGCCGTCTGCGTCCCGCGCCAGGCCGTCGGGCGCCGCCGGGTCAGGCCGGTGGCGATGCTTGGTCCCCAGCATGGCGTCCAGGGTGGCGTCGATGTCGATCAGCAGCCGCCGAACATGGGTCAGGGTCTTATGATCGTCGGGCGCGGTGTAGAGGGCGTGCAGGATCACCCCGGTGAAGAAGTTGGCGGCGCTCTGGTCGAAGAAGTCGAGATTGCCCTGCTTGAGGCCGATCGGATCGACCAGGATGCCGACGATGTTCTGGATGTCGGCGATCTCCATGGGGCCCTTGCGGACCTCGAACAGGGGATTCCAGCGCGCCGTGTCCGGGTCGGTCGGCGCGAAATAGAAGGTGTGGGAGAACCGTCGGCGATGATCGGCGGTGATGTGCCAAAGCTCGCCCTTGCGGTCGTAGACGAACAGGCTCTCGGGCCAGGACAGCACCGTGGGCACTACGTGTCCCGCGCCCTTGCCCGAGCGCGAGGCGCCGACGATGATGCAGTGCTCGACGCCCGTGAAGCTCAGCAGACGGCCCTTGAGCCGGCCAAGGATGCGACCGCCCAACTGTTCGCCGTGGAGCAGGCCGGCGGCGCGGGCGTCGGCGAGCCGTCCCCAGGCGGCCGTCCCGAACGGCCGCGGCCTGGCCACGAAGCGCCGGGTCAGGGCGGCGATCATCAGCAGCGGCCAGACGAAGACGCCAAGACCCACCAGGGCCGACTGATCGAAGGCTTGCGGATAGGCTCCGCCGTAGCGCCCGTACCATTCGACAAAGCACCACGGCGCGTAGAGCCTGACGGACCCGATCTGACCCCAACCGGGCCCGAACGGCGCGGGGTAGTCAAAGAGCTGGCCGGCCGTCTGGGCGGCGGCCGAAAGGCCCGCCAGCGCCAGCAGGACGCTCAAGGGCAAAAGCCAGCGGAGTTTGGCGGTCAGGGACATGCGGGCTCCGTGAGCCCACCAGAAGCCAAGCGCTGGCCAGCGGCAATTCCGCATTTCTCCAGGGGCGCCTACACCCAGGGCGCTCTAGCGCTCCGGACCGATGCCTGGGATTTGCCCGCGCACCAGGGCCATGACCTTGGTCAAGGCCGCCTTCTGCGCCGTCGGGGCGTGGGCCTTCACCGCGTCGACCACGCGCCTGTCGACCTCCCGCACCGCCTGGCCCACGCCCAGATCCATTCGGGCCGGAGCCACAAGGCTAGACTGGCCAAGTTCTCGCGCCACCAGCAGCTTGACCCGCGTGCTGGCCACATTCTCGATGCGCTTGTCGGCCCGCTTGATCTTCCGCTCCAGGGTCCGCGCCGCGCGCCGCGACGCCTCCGCCGCCTGCTTGGCTGGATCCAGACGGCTGGCCACATAGGCGCGCCCCCCCTCGCTGCGCAACCAGTCGGCCCGTACCTTCACCTCCAGCTCCGCGCGGCCCGCCTGGGCCCGCGCCCGATCCAGGGCGTTGAGCTCGGCGTGCGCGGCCCAGATCATTCGGGCCGGATTCCGGATCCACCGCATCAGCGTCGCGCGCCGGGCCCGCCCACGCGCGATCCGCCGCTCGGTCCACTCCAGCCGGCGCATGGCCGCGGCGCGGCGCTCGACGGCCTCGCCGAGGATCTCGGCCGTAACGGCGCGGTTGGTGGGGACCTCGGGGGCGGCCAGACGGGCGCGCTCGCGGGCCCAGCCGTCGCGCTCGCGGATCATGGTCTGGTGGATGGTCTCGAACTCGCGGATCACCGCATCGATCGGGTAGGCGCGCCGCGGCCGCCCCTCGGCCATCCGGTCCTCCAGGGCGCGGATCTGCCCGGGGGTTTGCCGGCGCTGGTTGTTGCGCGCCTCGATCCGCCGGTTGATGTCTCCCCGGTCCGACCGCTCGCCCCGCCGCTCCATCCCCGAAGCCGCCGGTCCCAAATGAATGGTCGGCTCGCGGCCCTGGCCTTGGTCGGCGAGGCTCCGGCTGCTGACCTGCGGCGCATCAGGTCCCAGATGCTGGCGAAGATGCTGGTTCTGGACGTGCTCCCAAGCCATGCGCAACTCGCCGACCGCCTGCGGGTTGTCCCACGACCGGGCCTTCAGGCCAAAGCCGTCGGGGGTCAGGTAGCGGGTGGTCACCATGATGTGGGCGTGGTGGTTTCGGGCGTCGCCATGAGCGTCCGGATCGTGCAGCGCGTAGTCGGCGATCATGCCTTTGGCGACGAGGTGCTCGGCGACGAACGCCCGCACCAGACCATGGCGCTGCTGGTCGGTGAGCTCGTGCGGCAGCGAGATCAGGATCTCGCGCGCCGTGCGCGAATCCGCCCGCCTGTCGGCCGCCTCGGCCGCGTTCCATAGGCGCTCGCGCTCAAGGAACGCTGCGGGCGCGCCGTCGGGGGCCATGATCCCCTGCGCCACTACCCCGCCCTTATCCGAATAGTCGAACACCATCTCCAGGCGCTCGTCGCGCAGGACGCTGGCCGAACGGTAGGCGGCCGCGGCGACGGCCGAGCGGCCCTCGCTGCGCTTGAACGCCTGAACCTCCAGCCGGTAATGCGCCACCTCAAACCCCTTCTTCCACCATCCGGCCCGCCTCGCCGCCCCGCTCCATGCCGCTTGCGGCAGTGGGATCGCTAAGGGGCTCGCCCCTTGGCTCGACGCCCTCCCGGCACGCCCCGGGATCAGGGCGGCGAGGGGGTGGGCTCTCCCGACCGCAGGCGTTGCGCAGCAATGCATAACTGCGCCCTTGTCACTTCTATCCGCCAAGGGTTAGACTCGTCTCGTCCCATTTTCAAGCCGCAGCCGTGATCCCGCCATGGACGTCGCCCTAGCCCCAACCCGCAGGCCCCGTCGCAAGCCGGAGTCTCCCGAGGCCAAGACCCGCCGCCTGCGCGCCTTGGAGATCACCCTCGCCGACCGTGAACACCGGGCGCGCACGGCCTATGCCGAGCTCAAGGGGGTCCTCCCCCGTCAGCGCGGGCATGTCAGGCCGCTTGGCCAGATCGACGACGACGAAACCCGCCTGGCCGTCTACCGGGCGCGCGTCGAACGGCTCGAAGCCCTGCTCGACCAGACCGAACGCAAGCGTGAGACACGGGCCAAGATCGTGCTCGGCGGCGCCCTGCTGGCCGAGGCGCAGATGGACCCCGACGATCCGTTGCTGGCCCGGCTGCTGGAGATCGTCGACCGGCGGGTGCAACGCCCGCGAGACCGCCACGCCATCGCCGAGACCCTGGGCCTGCCGATCGCTCCGATGCGCGCGGTCCAGGAGCCGTCGCCGCCCGACTTCGAGGCCATGGTCGCGGAGGCCCTGTCTCAGCCTTCAGCACCCCCGTCGTCTGGCCCTGGGCCCAAAAAGGGGGCCTAGCGGCCCCCCTCTCCCTGCTCCGCCTCGCCGACCGCCCACCGGTCGAACACGGCCTCCAACGCCGCGTCGCACTCGGCCCTCAGTTGCTCTGCCGTCTTGCGGTGCGGCGGGAACGCCACGTCCAGATCCAATATCGTCATGTGATCGAAGGCGATGGCCCACGACAGGTTCGGGTCGGCCCGGTCGGCCTCTAACTGAGCCCGCGCGATGGCCTCATCGTCGGTCCAGCGGCGGATGACCCCCCGCCGTTTAGGTAGAGGGTGTTGCTGTAACGCGGCTTGCCGCTGGCGATGTGCGCGGCGATCAGTTCTCGATCGACGTCATCGAACCTGGTCGTGGTGAACTCGAACATGGGACATCTCCGGCTGGACCGACGCTCCCATCGAGCGCCTTGATCTCTCCGGTCATGTCGGGCCCCGGCCCGTCACCGCAGGGCTCGCTGGCGAGCCCGGAGGGGAACCCGCGCAGCGGGTTGACGGGCTGGGTGACATGGCAGACTTGGAAGAGGCGCCCCCAGGCTCGGTAGCCGAAGCCGCGCCGTCGCCAGTCGACGGCGACGACCGCCCTCAAGGCGGTCGCCAGCGAGGCGGGCCCTGGCGGCGACGCGCGCCGACCGGGACCGGCCGCGTCAGCGCCGGCCCGGCGAGGGAAGCGACCCTGGCCTCTCCGTAGGGCCGTCGCGCGCCGCATGGCGCGGCGTCCGCCCGGCCCCCTAGAGGCGGTTACGGCGCCGATCGAAAGGGGGGCCAAGCCCCCCGGCTCAGTCGCCGACGTAACCCTCCATCCGCAGCGCCAGCCATTGGTCGTAGAACCGATGGTCAACCAGCCGTCCCTCGGCGTTGCGATCGTCGCACCAGGCGATGACCGCGTCGCGCTCGGCGTCCGGCAGCGCGTTCCACTCGGCGCGTCCTTGCGCCCACTCCGCCTCGTCAAGATGGTCCCAATAGGCCATCACATGGTCGTCGAAGAGATCCTCGCCCACCCGGATCGTGGTCGCCTTGGCCGGGCGAGAACCAAACACCAGGGTCTTGATCAGCTTGAACATCGAAGCGCCTCCGCAGGGCCGCTCCCAGCGAGCGGCGTCAGCCCGGCGGGACACGGCGGGGTCCCCTCCGGTCACCGAAGCGGCCGCCACGCGGGCGCGGAGGGGAACGGCGAAGCCGTTGACCGGTGGGGCGCCGTGACACGGTGGAAGACGTCGCCGCCAGCCCCTGCCCTCCCTCGGCCGACGGTCCGCCCTGGCCGTTTAGGGGTGATCCTCGACGATGGACCCATCGGCCAGCACGAAGAGACCGCGCTCGCCCGGCGAGGCCGGCGCGGTCGCGACAGGCTGCCCCCCGCGCGACGGCTCGGGACCATAGAAGGCGTGGTCGCCGATCGTGACGCTGGGCTGGCGCCCGCCGAAATTGACCAAATCCTGGGAGACCGCGCCGGCCGCCGCCCGGGCCGCGACGATCTTCGGGTTTTGAAAGAACAGGGCCCCTGAGGTCGGATCGGGCAGTCGGCCGTCGAGCGCCAGGTTGAGGATGGTGTCGACCCGCGCCTGACGCGCCGCGCTGACGGGCGGAAGGGTTCGCCAATCGCCGCCGGCCCGCGACACCGGCTCGAACTGGCCCCGCGCGTTGACGACCGCGTCGACCTGGTCGCCCCAACGTCCGGAGGCCAGGCGGTTGAGAATGGTGTAGACGACCCCGGCAAGGCCGCTGTCGCCCTGCCCCGCCGCCTCGGCCCAGGTCACTCGGGCGATGGCGTCGCGCGCCGAGGACGTCTCGACGACGGCGCGAAGACGCCCAAGTCCGTTTTCGCCAGCGACGGCCTGGGTCCAGCCCGACGCCGACGAGGCCAGGCTGGCCACGGCCCACAGGATGGCCCATCGACGCTTCACGCGGCGCCCTTGCCCGCCAGCAACGGCTTGTAGACCCCAATCACATCGCCGGCGGTCACGGGCCCGTAGTAGCGGCTGTCGAAGCTGTTGGGGATCCGGGACGAGAAGACGAAGTACTCCCCCGCGACGAGCCGCCGGCAGCCCCGCCAATGCGGAAGCGTCCGGCCAAGCCGGTCCGTCGCGGCGATCAACGCCCAGGTCCGGCCATTGACCGCCAGCCGGCTCGCCCCGGCGCAGACAAGGTCGCCCTCCCCTGCCCGCACGGTCTTCAGGATGCTGCTGCGCGCCCGCTCGGGCAGGACGGTCGCTACATAGGGATAGGCCTGGGCCGGCGCCCTGAAGGCGATGACGCGGCCCGGCCCCGGAGGCCCTGCGGCTCGGATATAGAGACCCACCGGCTCGCTGGGCGAGGTGTTGACGAGCACCAGCGGCGCGGACGCCCACGCCTGGACCGCCGCGACCGGCGCGGGGATCAGGCCGAGCATAACGATGCGGGCGAGCCTGTTCATTGGGCGAAGAGTTTCATGTCGCCGGACCCATGTGCAATTCCGGAGAACTCCAGGGTCGCAGGATCTGGACCGTCCGGCCGCGCGGGTGTGCGTTCCCCCGCGTCCCTAGCGGGTCTCGAGCCGGGAAACAGGGCCCCTCTTCTGGCCCTGTGTTTCCCGGCGGCGCTTCAGCCGCGTCGTTAGAGATAATGTTATGAACTAAGTTAGATAAGTTAAGGGGCCTGAAGAGGCCCAAAACCCCAGCATATTCCGCTCGTTATGCAACCGCCTGGTGGGCGATCCCCCGTGGATCGGTGTTTGATCCCCCGAGGGTCGGGTGTGCGTTCCCCCGCCGGTGACGTGGGCGATCCCCCGTGCGCGTCCACAGGCCGGCGCCAGGCTCGCCGCCGGTGGGCGAAACCCCGACGCCCGGCGACCCGGCCAGTGGGCGATCCCCCGAAAGTCGAGGCGCGCAGCCCCGGCCCGTCGGGCTTTTCGACGCTTCAGGGCGCCCCGCAGGCTCTGCCGGTGGGTGAAACCCCGTCGCCACGCGCCCAAACCTGGCCAGGTTCCGACCTTGGTGGGCGAAACCCCGACGATACGGGCCTGGTTCGGTGTGTGAAACCCCGACGTCCGGCCGGTTTTCCGGTGGGCGATCCCCCGAAGGCTCGCGCGGCGGCCGCCAGCGTAGGTTTGAGCCGCGAAAATCGTTCAAACGGGCGGATTTTAACGTCCCATTAACCGCTCTGGAGGGTGGCGAGGGCCCGGCGGGTGGGTGAAAGACCGTCACCCCGCCCAACCCGTCTGGATTAGGATATCCAGGCAACCGCCTGTCTATACACAGCTTTTCCGCGTTCGGTGTGTGATAGACCGTTAGTTCTCGCGCGAGGGAACCCGGCGCTTGGCCCACGGATCGAGTCGGCCGTCCACCTCGTCGGCGCGGCGGTCCTCGCGCTCGCGGCGGGCGAGACTGGCCGTCTCGGCCGCCAGTTCGGCCTGGATCTGCACCCGTTCGGCCGCGGTCCGCCGGATGAACCGCACCGCCTGGGAGCCGTCGCCGGCGGTGACGAAGGCCATGTCGTATTCGGGCAGTTCGTTGGCCTCGACGATCTTGCGCAGCATGCGCGAAAATTCCTTGGGCTCGCTGTCGGAGCCGGTCTTCTCGTGCAGCAGGCTGACGCGGCAGGTCCAGCCGTCGTCCTGGTCGCCGGCGTGCTTGCGAGCGATCCGGTAGATGGCGCGCTCCAGCCCGCCGGAGAGCTGGAAATAGTCGGGGTGCATGGTCAGCACCGACTTTTCGTTGATGATCCCCTCATAGACCCAGTCCGACAGGGTGATCTTCAGGGCGATCGGCTTGTCGGTCACCGGATCGACCTCGACCTCCCAGCCGTCCAGCCAGCTGAAGCGGCGGTCGCGCCCCTTCTTGGCGCGGATCGAGGTGAAGATGGTGGTGGTGGCCAGGCGGTCGAGGGCGGCCTTCAGGTCGTTGTAGCCCTTGCCGCCGGTGTCGCGCTGGATCGAGCGCAGCAGATCATAGGCGGTCACCTTCAGCGACCGGGGCACGTCGTTCTTGCCCTCGGCCTTGAGGCGGTTGAGCGCGCTGGTGGCCCAGATCAGGATGTCGGCGTCCCAGATCGTGGCCATGCCGTAGGCGGGCACGGCCTCGACCTTGACCGAGACCTCGCCGTCGCCGCTCTGGTACTGGATCGGCTTGAGGCGCTTGCGCTTCTGCAACGAGAAGAACGGCCGCTCCATCGTTTCGCGCTGATCCTTCAGGGAAAGGTCGCGCATCAACGGAATGAACAGGTCGAACTGGTTGTTGCGGTCCTTGGGGGCCGTCATGCCCTGCCCTACTCTCTCGAACATCCCCGGGTAACGCGATTCGCCGCTGGCCCCGCCCGATCCCTCTCAAGGGCAAGAGGGCAAACCCCCATTTGCCCTCTTGCCCAAGCGTTACTTTCGCAAGCGCCGGCCGTCCTCGTGAAGGTTGGCCAGATCGACCGGATAGCCCTTCTCGGCCAGCGCCTCCAGGACCAGGTACTTGACGGTGACCCGCCGCCTGACCGCGTCAAGCTTCAGCGCGGTCGACAGAGCGTCGTCGATCACGAACTTCAGCGAGGTCTCGCGGTCGGAGAAGTCGGCGGCCGGCGCGGGCCTGGCCGTCTTGGGCTTGGCGACGGCCCGGGGCGCGGGCGCCGCCACGACCTTGGGCGCGAGCGGCGCAACGGGCTCGGCCGCGGGCTGGACGAGCGTGGGGCTGGGGGCCGCCGGCGCGCTGGTCGTGCGGGCGAAGCCGAGATCCTCGGTGGCCTTCCTCAAGGCCTCGGTCGAACCGGCGTCATTGATCGGGCGCGGGCGCGGGGCCGGCTGGAAGGTCGGGCGGACGGTCTTGTCGTTCATGGTCTCCCCTCCCCGCTCAGGCCGCCTGGGCCTGGGCCGCGAGCGCTTCAAGCAGTTCGGCCAGGACGGCGGCGATCTCGCGCGCGGCCTTGGGATCGCCGGCCGGCCCGCTGGGCGTCTCGCCGGTGAAATGGATCTGCTGATAGGCCGCGCGCTGGATGACCTCGGTGCTCAGCACCGGAATGTCATTGCCGCGGATCTCCTGGCGGGCATGGGTGGCCACGCGGCTGTTGAGGGGGTTCATCTGGCTGAACACCACCCGCGCGGGGATGCCGCGCTTGAGCATCTTCTCGGCCCGCTTGACCACCTCATAGGTGCGATAGACCTCCTGCAGGTCCATCCCCGAGATCTTGGTCGGGATCAGCACCATGTCGCTCTCGGCGATGGCGTAGGTCACCGCCTGCGAGGCCGCGCCCTCCAGGTCCACGAACACCAGCGCGTACTGCCCGGCCGCCTCGGCGATCACGTCCTGAATCCTGGTCTCGTTGGCCTCGCTGATCACCGCGACCTGGCAGTCCTCGCCGGCCCGCTCGCGCCAGCTGGCGACGTGGCCGTTGGGGTCGCCGTCGACGATGGCCACCGACCCGCCCTGGCGGGCGAAGGCGTCGGCCAGGCACATGACCAGGGTGGTCTTGCCCACCCCGCCCTTGGTCGAACACACGCTGATGACAGCCATCGGAAGCTCCCTCTCGAGACAATGGGCGAATGGGCGAAAGAGGTCTTGGCCGCTTGGGCGAAACCTCTCTTGCCTAAATGAGGCTATGGGCAATTGGTGAACAGGGCTTTAACCCAAGCGGGCATTAGCGATCTTGGGTAAATACGCAAAACGCCTTTTCCCCAAACACTCAAAACCCCAGGCGACCTGTTGCGCAAATGGGTAAGCGTGAACTCGCTCAAAACCCCAAGCGCGGAACAGCACTCTAGGCCATTAGCCCAGATACGCAACTGCTGCAATTCGCGTTTGCGTATTTGGGCAATAGCCCAAATGGGGCTTTGCCCATTTCCCAGTGAACGCGGCGACGGGCCTCGCAGAGCGTTATAGGACTGAACCGCTTCGGCCGGCGCCGCAACGTCCAAGCGTCCAAAAGCACACTTCCCCATTTGCCCTGTTGGGGAAAAGGGGATCAGAGCCGCCAGGCGCGATACCGCGAGCGCCCGCTGACCTCCATCACCGACGACCCCAGGCCCGCCAGCAGGCGACGGGCCGAATGCTCGGCCACGCCCAGATGCTCGGCGGCCAGGCCCGCGCTAACCAGGGGCCGAGACAACAGAAGTTCCAGCAGGTCACGCGACCGATCGTGGGACCGCCGGCCGGCGACCCGCTTGAGAACCACCTGCCGCGCCAGGTCCAGGCGCTTGATCTCGGCCAGGCCCGCTTCGGCGCCCAGGGCCAGAACCTTCAGCCAATAGGCTAGACGCACGACGGGGGGAGCCATGAAACCGCGCGGGGGCTGCAGGTTGTTCCGGCGCGGCGCTTCGACGCCCAGCAGGCAGGTCCGGGTGCGGCCCGCCTGGCGAAGCGCCTGGGCGACCATCACCCCGCCGACATAGGTCTGCCGGGGCAGGGGATTGACCAGGCGCCAGCCCTCCAGGGCGACGGCCGCGCGCAGCAAGGCCGGCGCGCGGTCGGGCAAGCGTCCCGCCCACAGCACCCACTCCTCGAGCGCCTCGAGCGGATCGGCGGTCTCGCCGCGCCCGAGCGTGCGCACCTGGTGGACCAGTTCACCGACCAGGTCGCGCGGCTCGGCGGCGGGATCGCGTCGAACCCCTTCAGGATCGACCGGGGCGGGGGCCAGCACGGGCGGCTGGCCACGATATCCCGCCAGCCAGGCCGCGCCATCGGCGGTCTGCAACTCCGGGCCCGCGGCGCGCGCCTTGCGACGCGCCCGCACGAGGCCATAGGTCGCCCGCAAGGCCTGGTCGGGCAGGCGAGCGTCCATCTGGGCGTCGTGCAGCACCAGATCCTCCAGGTCGACGATCTCGCCGCTGACCCAGCCCCAGCCATTGGCCTCGATGAAGTCGGTGCGCGCGGCCCAGCCTTCGGCGAAGCCGCAGGTTTGGACGCGCGCATCGAGTCGGCTCACGCTGTCCTCGGCGCGCGCCAGAGCCAGAAACAGGGCCTCCACCGAAACGTCCAAAAAGCCGGCTCCAAGCCACGAAAAACCCGTGCATGGGTGTCGCACATTTCATGCCATTAACTGTGCGTTACGCCAAGATGCGCGATGACCCGCCCCGGAGGTTTCTCCGGGGCGGGCGCGTCCTCGCCTAAGCTTCCTCCTCCGCCTCGGGATTGGTCTCGGGACGGTCGAGCGACTTCAGCTCGTGACCCGGGCCGGCGACCACCACCTTGGTGAAGTAGTGCTCCTGGCCGTCCTTGTCGGTGTAGCGCTCGTTGCGGATCTCGCCTTCGACATAGACCTTGGAGCCCTTGGCCAGCGGCCGGGCCGACAGCCACTTGACGGTCGCGGGGCTCCAGATCTCGACCTGGTGCCAGGTGGTGAAGTCCTGCCGCTCGCCGCTCTTCTTGGTGTAGCGGCTGGTGGCGACCCGCAGGACCGCCAGGGCCTTGCCGCCCGAGGTGGCGCGGATTTCGGCGTCCGCGCCGGTGAAGCCGATCAGTTGAACCTTGTTCAGCATGGTCTTTTCTCCGTCTTCCGCCGGGAAGGGCCCCGGCGGCTCGCGGTCCCTGCCGCGATCACGCGTCCTGGCAGGGCGGGGGAGGCGGGAAGGGCCAAGGTCCGCGAGGGCTGGAAACCGGCCTGCACGCGCGCAGCAAGGAAGGCCGGAGGGTCCGGCCCTCGCGCCTCGCCGCGACGAGGTCGACCTTGACCCGACCCGACCCGCCCTAGGGATGGCGTGACCGATCGCGCGGGACCGGGTGTCCGACCGGACCCCTTCCTTTGCGAAGACGAAAGACCTGCTGAGCCCAGGTTTCGACCCGCGAACCGGCGCCGACGCCGAACTGCGCAAACCCGAAGTGTCCATGGCGCGGCTCATCCGGATCCCACGCCCTCCGCCAGAAGGCGGCGCGCGGCTTTCACCCCGGCGCCGAGCCAGATCGAGACCCGCGCAACGCACGCGGCCCCGCCCGGCCGAAGTCCAAAGGCGAGCCGTCCTTGTCGAACGATCCGCCGAAGATAGGCCGACGTCAGACGCCAGGCTCGCCAAGGCCGTCGCCAGCCGGACGCGGGCGGCTCGCCCGCCCCGAGACCAACCTGACGGAAGAGAGGAGGGGACCTCGCCGCGCCCGCTCGGAAGCAACCTCCGGGGCGGGTCAGCCGAAGCGAACGAATCGCCAACCGCTACCCGTGGTCGCCGAACAGCGGGCGGCCGCCACATCTCGTGGTTCGTTCCATCTTCATTCTCCACCGAAATGCATGGCGCGGCGGCGCTAGGCCGCCGCGCCTAGGGGCCTCAGGCCCGCAGCCGCACCGCCACGCAGCGCACGCCGCGCTCGCTCGCCTTCTGGGCCAGGTTCAGCGCCGGACCGAAGGGCTTGAGGTCCCCGCCACGCGCGGCGTCCAGCGAGTTGGCCAGGGTCAGGACGCAGACCGGCTCCAGATCCAGGAGCTCGTCATTGGCTCGGAACGGCGCCGCGCGGCCGTTGCGGTCGAAGTCGGCCTTGGCCAGGACCGTGGTGACGCCATGGGAGCGCGCCCACTTCTGGGCCAGCTTCTCGCCGCCGCGCGCGCCGGTCGTGGCCAGGGCCATGTCCGGCCAGGTCTGCCGGGCCCAGTTGAGCGCATCGAAGATGCGCCCGGCGTCCAGGGCGGTGTCGGCCTGGGGCGCGGCCCTGAACCCGACGACCACGGCGCCCGGATCGACGGCGCGCTGACGACGGGCCTTCATGGCGCGGATGGCCTCGCGGGCCTCGATCTGGGCCGCGGTCACCCGCGAGGCCCGCACGTTGCCGCGCCAGGGCTGCCAGACCTCACCGGTGGCCACGCCATAGGCCTGGGCCGCCGCATCGCGGATCATCTCCACGGCCTGGACGGCCACGTCGCCGGCCCGGGTGCGCCGGGTGGCGTCCTGCAGGTCGGTGTCGGCCACCTCCGAGCCGTCGAAGTCGCGGACCAGGCGGGCCAGGTCGTCGCGGGCCCGGTCGGCCTCGCGTTCGATGCGCTGGGCCGCCGAATGAAAGGCCCCGATCAGGGCCTCGGCCAGGGTGGTCTGAAAATCCTCCAGGGCCGTGTCGGCCAGGAGGTCGAGCAGTTCGGTCATGGCGCAGCAGCCCAACTGGGCGAGCGCGTCTTCGGGCGGATGGGGCCGCGCGTCGTCGAGGCTCAGGGCCTGGGCCTCGAAGGCGGTCAGCGGACCGGTGAGCGGGGAGGGGACGCTGGGGGTCATGGGAGCGGTGTCCTTGAAGGGGTTGGAGGACGAGCCCGTCGGCTCCCGACCGTCCCCCGCGCCGCCGGCCCGGAGCCGGCGACAAGGGCTTTGAGCGCAGCGCCCCTTGTCGCCGACCCCGGACGGTGGCGAGGTCGCTGGAGCCCAGGGCCGTCCCAGCCCCGTCAGCCCCGATCCCATCCCCGCAGCGCCGCGGACCGCCGCCGCGTGCGCCCGGCCTCGACCCCGTCCTGGCGCTTCAGGCGGGGCGGACAGGCCACCGCGTGATGCCCCGCGCAGTAGGGACCAGCGCCACGAACCGCGAGGCCGCAGAAGCCGAAGCCGGCCGCGCGCGGATCACCGACCGGCCAGTGGCAGGTTCGCGAGGTCAGGGCGGTCAGGTCGAAGATGCGGGCGACCGCCTCGACGCTTGGCTTGGCCGGGCGTCGCACGCGCGCCGACATCGCCCGCGGGCTGGACGGCGGCGGGGGAGGGGACTTGGCCAAGGTCCGAGACGGCGTGCGCCGCGCCTGGCGCACAGGGCGTGACCGACGTGGCGGAGACGGCGGCGTGCGTCCGGCCAGACCCAACCGGTGGATCTTGCCGATGACGGCGTTGCGGGTGACGTCGCCCAGCGCCTTGGCGATCTGAGCCGCGCTGCGCCCCTCGCGCCAAAGCCGGCGCAGGGTGTCGATACGCTCGGCGCTCCAGGAGGAAGAAGACATGGGGAAGTCCTTTGAAGACCGCGCCCGATCGGCGCGCCCCAGCCCGCCTGCCTCCTGGCTTTCCCCGGCCGCTCTCCACCGAACCCGGGCGCTTCCGGACCCCTAAAGTTTTCCAGTATTGGCAGACTAAAAGTTACAACCTAAACACTCATCGGCGTCATCGGTGACGCTTGCGCCGCTCCTCCCCCCAAGCGGGACGGCCCAGACTTTCGCCCGGGTGGCCAACGTGTATGTCCAGGCTTCGGCTAAAGACGTTGGCGGGTGTCTATCAAGCGCCTTCTCAACACCCGGAGCGGCTCTAACTGGCCGCCGACGCCGCTCCGCGCGAGCGCGCAATTTCCTTGTTCCACAACGCCGCCTCGGCGAGACTCACGAACGATGAAATCGAATCTGGACCACTTGCCCGACCGCCAGCAGCAAGAGCTGGAGACCATCACCGGCCACCTGCTGCGCGGGTTCGAGGCGGCCGTGGCCGGCGGCACCCAGCCCTGGCGACGCGGGGCGAAGATCTACAAGATCATCCTGTTCGGCAGCTACGCGCGCGGCGACTTCGTCGACGCTCCCGAGACCGGCTACCAGTCGGACTTCGACATCCTAGTCGTGGTCAGCGACGACAAGCTGACCGACGTCACCGACTACTGGTGGGAGACCGAGCAGAAGATCACCCACGACCCCGCCATCGGCCGGATCGTCAACCTGATCGTCCATAGCCAGGCCGAGATCAACGAGGCCCTCGACGAAGGCCAGTTCTTCTTCCGCGAGGTGATCGACCAGGGCGTGGCGCTCTACGAGGTCCCCGGCCACGCCTTCCATCCGCTGAAGCCGCTGATGCCTCAGGAAGCACTGGACCTCGCCACGGCCTATTACGCCAAGCAGTCCAACACGATGGACACGCGACTAGAAACGGCGGAGTTCGCCATCGGCAAGGGGCTGGAAAAAGACTGGCCTCAGAACGCCGCATTCAATCTTCATCAGGCTTCCGAGGCGGCTTATGTCGCCGTGCTTTTGGTGATCGGCTTCTATTCACCCCGCTCGCACAACATCAAGTTCCTGCGCGGCCAGGCCGAGGCCCGCGCGCCGGACCTGGTCAGCGCCTGGCCGCGCGAGACCCGAGCCCAGCGCAAGCCGTTCGACAAGCTCAAGCGCGCCTATGTCGAGGCCCGCTACAACCAGGACAGCTACCACGTCACCACCGAGGAACTGCTGGATTTGAAAGCCTCGGTGGAAGGCTTGGTGGCCCTGGTCCGCGCCACCTGCGAGGCGGCGCTGGCGCAGTTGCGCATCGCGGCCGGCGCGCCCCCAATCCCCTGACCCCGCGTCAGGGATCGTGACCCGCATGGGCCGAGACCCGGACCGAACCGACAGGAGAGGGGAGGGGCCCGCGGCGACCGCCGCCGCAGAGGCCGCCGGTCCAGACTTTAAGGTTACGTGGGCCAGCAAACTGCTCGGCCCCGAGGAACTCTACAGCGTCTCCGGATCCTGACCTGGACAGAAGGCCGGCCAGGAGAACGCTCATCTGATCTGCCTAGTGACAGGTCGGGACCGGAAAGTGCTCGGCCAGATAGGCCACGATCAGGTCCGCGCCCTGGCGCCAAAGCGCGTCGGCGGCGTCCTGATCGGCCGCGGCGTCCATGTCGCGGGTGAAGCGCTCGACCATGCGACCCAGGCCGCGATAGGCCCGGACCTGCTCCAGGGTCAGGCGACCGGCCTTCAGGTCATCCCGCAGCATCATGATCCGCGCCAGGAGGGCATCGGCCTCGTCTTGCCTGTCCTCCAAATCGGACGCCCCTTCAGTTTCGCGGTCGCCTGGATGCGTTCGCCGATCGGAAGCCAGCCTAGATCCAAAGCCAGCCGCCCCGCGATCGTTCCCTCTCCCTGGAACTCGGACAAGCTTGATGCTTTTGACGATATCAATGTGAAGCATGATATCATACACGATATCGACCTCTTGCGATCGATCACCATTCTGATGTACTAAAGTGCATCAAACTGCCCTTTAATGCATCTTACGATATCATGCCTTCCACCGTTCCCGACACCCTGCGCCAAGCGCGCGAGGCCAAGGCCTGGTCGCAACGCCAGCTTGGCCAGCGGGTCGGCATGCCCCAGCCGCACATCTCTCGCATCGAAAGCGGCGCCATCGATCCCAAGCTCTCGACCCTGCAGGATCTGGCCCGGGTCCTGGACCTTGAACTGATCCTGGCGCCGCGCGCCGCCTTGGCGGCGGTGGACGTCGTGGTCCGCGAGAGCGCCCAGGACGCCGAGCGTCTGCGCCTGCGAAAGACCATCTCGGCGATGTACGATGCGGCCCATACCCTGCAGGCCATGGCCGGCGGCCTCGACGATCGGGTGGCCGACGCCGCCGACGGTCTCTCGAGGCTAGACCTTTCGGCGCTATCTCCGGTGATGCGCCATGAGGTCTTGGCCGCCGCCGCCGTGGTCGACGAAGCCGTCGCCGCCCATAGCACCCAGCGGCTGGAGACGGCGATCATCAGTCTCAATAGGGTCCTCACCGACGCGCGCAAGCCAGCAGCGCGCGACGCCGCCCGCCCAGCCTACAGCCTGGACGAGGAGCTCTAGCCATGGCCGGTCTGGACGTGTGGCTCGGCGAGCGCCGCATCGGCGCCATCACCGCCCTGGGCGGCGATCGGTCGATCCTCGCCTTCGACGACGCCTATGCCGACGCTCCCGACCGCCCGACCCTGAGCCTGGCGTTCAAGAGCGCGGCCGGCGGCCTGCTGCGCGACATCCGCCCCACCCGCGCGCGGGTCCATCCCTATTTCTCCAACCTCCTGCCGGAGGGACCGCTGCGCGACTACCTGGCCAAGCGGGCCGGCGTGAACCCCACGCGAGAGCTGCATCTGCTGGCCACGCTGGGCCAAGACCTGCCCGGGGCGATCGTCCTGCGCGTCCAGGACGAGGATCGCCTGCCCGACGTCGCCGCGCCTGCCCGCTTTTCGGCCGGGACCCAAGCCAGCGCCCTGCGGTTCTCCCTGGCCGGGGTGCAACTGAAGTTCTCGGCGGCCGAGAAGGCGCAAGGCGGCCTGACGATCCCGGTCCAGGGAGTCGGCGGCGACTGGATCGTCAAGCTGCCCTCGACCCGTTTTTCCGGCGTCTCGGAAAACGAGTTCTCGATGATGAGCCTGGCCGGCTCCATCGGCATCGAGGTCCCGGCCACCCGCCTGCTGGCCCTGGACGAGATCGAAGGCCTGCCCCAGGACATTGGCCGCCTGCGGGGCGCGGCCTACGCCGTGGCCCGCTTCGACCGAGGCGGGGAGGGCGAGCGCATCCACATCGAGGACTTCGCCCAGGTGTTCGGCGTCTTCCCCGAGGCCAAGTACGATAAGGCCTCCTATCGCAACATCGGCCAGGTGCTGTGGCGCGAGACCGGCCAGGCCGGCTATGGCGAGTTCATCCGCCGCCTGGTGTTCAGCGCCCTGATCGGCAACGCCGACATGCACCTGAAGAACTGGTCGCTGATCTATCGCGACGGACGCACCCCGGCCCTGGCCCCGGCCTACGACTTCGTGGCCACGACCGCATACCTGCCCGACGACAACGCCGCCCTGAAGGTGGCGCGCAGCAGGGCCTGGAGCGACTTCGGCGCCGACGAACTGGCCGCCCTGGCCGACGGGGCCGGCGCGCCTGGCCGGCTGACCCAGAAGATCGCCCGCGAGACCGTGGCCGCCTTCCGCGAGACCTGGACCAAGGAGGCCGCGCATCTGCCCATCGCCGCCGAGGTCCGCGCCAGCGTGCTCGACCAACTCGACCATGTGCCCCTGGCCCGCTCCTGAACGCCCCGTGACCGACACCGCCGACATTAAGGCCCTGGACGCCATGGCCGCTCAGCTGGAGGCCAGCGGCCGCTACCGCCTGCAGCGCCGGTTCGAGACCAACAGCCTGCACACCGACTTCGATCCCACCACCCTCAAGCGCGGAATCTATCTGGACACCGAGACCACCGGCGTCGACGGCCGCCGTGACGAGGTCATCGAACTGGCCATGATCCCGTTCGACTACGACCCCCAAGGCCGCCTTTGCGCGGTCGGCCAGCCCTTCGTCGCCCTCAACCAGCCCAAGACCCCGATCCCAGCCGAGATCACCCGCATCACCGGCATCACCGACGCCATGGTCGCCGGCCACGCCATCGATCCCGCCCAGGTCGCCGCCTTCATCGCGTCGGCGGTCATCATCATCGCCCACAACGCCGCCTTCGACCGCCCGTTCGCCGAACGTCTCACCGAGGCCTTCAAGTTCAAGGGCTGGGCCTGCTCGATGAGCCACGTCGACTGGAAGGGGCACGGATTCGAAGGAACCAAGCTCTCCTATCTCGCCGGCCAATGCGGCTTCTTCTTCGACGGCCATCGGGCCGAGAATGACTGTCTTGCCGGGCTGGAGATCCTCGCCCGCCCGTTGCCCACCGGCCGCACCGCGCTCGCCCATCTGCTCGAGACCGCCCGCGCTCCGACCTGGCGCATCGTCGCCGAGCGCGCGCCGTTCGAACAAAAGGACAGGCTGAAAGCCCGCGGCTACCGCTGGAACGGCGACGACGCCGCCGGCCCCAAGGCCTGGTACACCGACGTGGCCGAAGCCGACCGCAAGGCCGAGCTCCTCTACCTCGCCCAAGAGATCTACGGCTACGATCCCGGCCTCACCCCCAAGCGCATCACCGCGTTCGAGCGGTTCTCCGACCGGGCCTGAGTCCATCAGGGGCTACCAAGTCCCCGTCGCCACCGTCGTGGGCAAGGTCAGGCGCAGCGCGCGCCGTGGCTGTCGCCCATTATCATCGACGGGCTCATGTCGACCGATTTGGAAAGATGCAAGCAGAACTGCTTTGATCTATCAGGCAAGCGTTGCTAGCTTGTCGGCAAGCACGGGGGGAAGCGCGCGTGGAACAAGACAAGCGGGGCAGGCTGATGAAGGGCGCATGGGTGATGATGAGCGCGGCAAGCGTGGCTGCGCTGGCCGTGGCCGCTTGCCAGGCTAGGTCCTCTTCCGACCCAAGCCAGGCCACCGAGCTCACCGCGTCCGAGGCGGCGCGGTGCCAGGGCCTGACAGGCCAGCGCCTGGGGGGCGCGACCGTCGAGGCGGCTCAGGCCCAGAAGAAGGGCTTCAAGATCGGCAAGGGGCTGTCGCGCAAGGCGCCCACGGCCTTCTGCCACGTGCAGGCGACCGGCTCCTCCGGCCCCGGCTCGAAGATCCGCATCGAGATCTTCCTGCCGCCCCATTGGAACGGCAAGCTGTTCGGCGTCGGCGGCGGGGGGCTCAGCGGCGGCCTGAGCGGATCATCGGCCTTCATCGCCCCTGAGCTGGCGCGCGGCTATGCCGGCGTGGCCAACGACGCGGGCCACCAAGACGATAAGAGCGTTGCCTGGGCGCTCAACGCGCCGGCGATCGAGGACTTCGGGTTCAAAGCCAATCACCAGGCCCTGCTCGCCGCCAAGGCGGTGATGGCCGCCTATTACGGCCGCCCCGCCGACCGCAGCTACTTTTTCGGCTGCTCCAACGGCGGGCGCGACGCCCTGATGCTGGCCCAACGCTGGCCCACCGATTACGACGGCATCGTCGCCGGGGCGCCCGCCGCCGACTGGACCCGCCTGACCTCGACCTTCCTGTTCAACCACAGGCTCCTGGAGGAAACGCCGGGCGCCGAGAAGCTGGGCTCCAAGTTCGAACTGATCCGCGAGGCCGCGGTGCGCCAGTGCGACACCCTCGACGGCGTCGCCGACGGCGTGCTGGAAAACCCGCTGGCCTGCCGGTTCGACCCGGCCCAATTGCAGTGCAAGGACGGGGACAAGACCAGCAAGTGCCTCACCCCCGGCGAGGTCCAGGTTGTGCGGGCCTTCTACCAAGGCCCGCGGAGCAAGGACGGCCAGAGCGTCTATCCGGGCTATCCGCCGGGCAGCGAGTACGGCAAATCGATCATCCCGATCCAGGGCTGGGGAAACTGGAACGTCAAGGGACCGCAAGCGGGCTTCGCCCTGAGCAAGGCCTATTACAGCGCCATGGTCGCCGGCGACCTGGGCTGGAATCCCGCCAGCTTCGACCTGGACCGCGACTATCCCAAGGCCCGGCAGAAGACCGGCGCGGCCCTGGACGCCGACAACCCCGATCTTCGTCCGTTCGCCGACCACGGCGGCAAGCTGATCCTGTTCCACGGCTGGGAGGATCCGGCGATCCCGGCCCAAGCCACGATCAACTACTACTCAGCCGTTAGCGAACGCACCGGCGCCCAGGCCGACACCAGCGTGCGCCTGTTCATGGCGCCGGGCATGTCCCACTGCATGTTCGGCCACGGCCCCGACGTCTTCGACCCAGTGGCCGCGATCGATGGCTGGGTCTCCAGCGGCAAGCCGCCGGAAACGATCATCGCCTCCAAGATGAGCAGCAACATCGCCCAGGCCCTGGGCCGGCCGACCAAGACGGTCAGAACCCGCCCCCTGTGCGCCTGGCCCAAGGTCGCCCACTACAACGGGACGGGATCGACCGACGAGGCCAGGAACTTCACCTGCGTGGCGCCTACCCCGCCGAGCGCCTGACGAGACGGCCGGGTCCTTGTCAGCCTGGCCGCCCCCTCCGCCGAGACGGCGTGGATCGCTGTCGCAATCCGCGCAGAGGCCTCCTCGACTTGATCAGCGCGGACCGGCCGACCGTGACTCATCGCGGACCTTGGGGACGGCAGGTTCTTGGCCACACGGAAGGGTCGCTACGTGGCAATATCGCGACAACAGTTAGCGGAACCTCGCCTAACGACGCAACGCCATTTCACGGTGGGTGATGCGATGACAGTTGGCGCACAACAGCTGCAACTGGTCCGACGTCGTCACATGGTTGGGCTTCATGTGGGAGACCGGGATCTTGTGGTGGACTTCGAAACACCCCTCAGCCAGCACCGTGCCGTAGGCGGCGACGAAGTCCTCATCGCAGCGCTCGCAGAACAGCCGGCCATGCTGCTTGCGAAAATCGTCCTTGAAGACGCCCGGCGCCTTGCCCGACCGCTCGTTGCGCATGTGGGCGACGAACTTCGGGTTGCCCTCCAGCCACCGGCGCTCTTCGTCGGTGAGCGGGATCTCGGCTGGGGATGTGCCTGCCCCCCCGACGCCTGCGCCGCCAGGGCTTCGCCGCGGCAGGTCTTCCTGCCGCACGACGTCGAAACCACGATCTCTCATGATGTCGAAAATTAGCGGGCCAGACGAGAAGTCGTTGGGGGTGGTGTAGGTGCGCAAGGCTTCGGCGAGAGCGATGCCGAACACCTTCTTGGGCGGCAAGGGATCGCCGCCGTCAGGCGGGATCAGCCAATAGCCCGTAGCGTCCCGGAACCGGGTGTAGCGCTCGATCTCCTGAACCTCGTCGATAGCCGCCTGGAGATGGCGCGCCTCCACCCGCCGAAGCTGCGGCCTGTCTAGACCCTCGGGGCGCCGCTCGGCCACGCCTTCGAGGATCGAGGCCAGGGCATAGTGCGGCATCCATGGGATATTCAGCTCCATGGTAGGCCACGCTTGTGGCGTCTTGCCTTGGCTGGCGCTGTACAAGGTGTCGGCGCGTTCGCCCGCCGATCCCTTCAAGCGCAGCGGCGGGACCAGCTCAAAATCGTCCAAGGTCTTCATGGACCGCCGCGGCGGGGGCGCCTGATGCAACGTCACGAACGGTCGGATCCGCTCCAACAGAAGCCGGTGCAACACGAGCTCGAGGGTCGCGCGAAAATCGCCGTCCGTCGCTTCCTGCAGCGTGCCCGCGCGGTGCAAGACGATGCGATAGCCCTCGATCTGAACCTTTGTCGTCAGCGCTGCGCCGTTGGCGCGAAAAAGCCCGACGTCGACAATGTCGTCCACGTCCGCGTCATTGCTCATCGACTTGGTCTCCACGCGCCTCAGGCCGGCGTCGCGGCGCGAAGCTCCGCGCCCGGGCCAGCTTCCGCGTCGGCGTCCTCGACCGGCCCCGCCAGACCCCGAATGACGGCGGCCCATTCATCGAAGTGCTCGGCGCCCCACTTGTTCTTGGCCAGATTGCAGGCCAAGTGGGTAATCTGGACATTTTCGTCGTCATAGGCGGGGTTTTCGCTGACGATGCGGTCGGCCGACGGCTGCAGCATCGCGTTTGTGGTCTGGGCCACGAGCGGGCCGCGGCACAGGGCGCAGGCACCGCCCTGTCCTTCCTGCCACTTTCGCACCAAGAGGGCGAACAACACCGAGAAGTCTGGCGCGGTTCTGATCGGGTTCATGCGCGTCGTCATCTCGCCGCCATTGGCGACTCGATTCAGGATCAGGGCGGCCATGCGCGTGGCTTCGGTGTTGATCGATTTGGGCGTCTGCCGGCCAAGCGCCTTGGCCAAGGCCATGTAGGCGGCGACGTCAGGGGAGAAGCGCAGCTCCAGCGGCACCACCGCCAAGCTCAGCACCGCCAGACGTTCGGCCCCAACGACCTCGGCGACCTGACCCCGGTTTTCCGCGCCAAGGGAGCGGTAGGCGTCGGGCACGAGCTCACGGGCGGACGGGAAGGGCGGTCCGACCAGGTTGGCCGCTTTGATGACCGCCACGGCGTGAGGCCAGCGATCGACGCCAAATCGCGCCATGGCCAAGGCATAGGCCTCCGGCGGCACGATCTTGCGCGTCTCGAGCATTTGGCTCGGCTGCACCACGACCGCCGAGATCAGGCGGCTGCGATGGTTGGGATCATCGGTGTCCTCACCGGATGTCCCGACATAGAGGAGCACGTCGTGCTCAGGGCGAAAATCAGCGCGCAGCCGTCGAAACACCGAGCTCTTGGTGAAGCTCAGACACGGCCAGCCGTCGCCGATCTGCGCCCACTCGCTCTTCAGGAACACGCGCCCATCCGGCGCCATCATGTCCGACAGGATCATTGGCCCCCCCGGGGACGGAGCCTGGCCCCCGCGCCCCGCTAACGTCAAGCTTGCACGCTCCCAAAACGCGTGCGCCGGACTTGCGGGCCGAACGGGTCCGGATAGAACGGAAATGGAGCAGCCATACGGAGTTCGAGAGTCTTGGCGGGGGAGGGGAGGGCGAACACGGCCGGTGGCGGCCGGGCGGCGATGGACGGATTCGAGTACCAGCTCGACGTATCGGTGTTCTTCGCCCTGCGTCTTCTGCTGATCACCAAGGCCGCCAGCCGGATCACGCTTGAGCCCGACAATGACGAGGACCTCGAAGCCGAGCTGGACCAGAGCCGGGTCGAACCCCATGCAGAGCTCGACGGGGCCGATCGGCTGATCGTCCAGGTCAAGCTCCGCGAGACCGACGCCTGGTCGGTGGCCGCCTTCAAGACCCTCCTCCAGAGCCGCCCGCGACGCTTGGCGGCCGAAGACCACCTCAAGGATCCCGGCGTGCGGTTCCTGCTGGTGACCACGGCCGCCGTCAACGAGGGTCTGAGCAATCTGAAGGTCGGTGACCTGGAAGAGCGGCCGCAAGCAACGCCGCTGCCAGCCACCCTCGCCGAAATCCTGCCGACGTCCGCCCTGGGTCGGATCGCGATCTACGCAGGCCTATCCGAACGCCAACTCCATTTGGAAGTCGGCGATACGCTCCAGAGGCTGCTGCACGTCCCCGCCGCGCAGCTGGAGGCATGCCGCACTCGCCTGCGCGAAGACGCCCGACGCCGCATGCGAGGGCGGGCCGCAGGCGCCTGGACCCGCGAGGAGCTCGTCGACACCATCAAGCAATTTGGTGGCATGCTGGCCAGCGCGCCCAACCTCGACGCCTTCGTGCCACCTTCGAACTTCCCGCAGATGCGTGCGGCCCTAGAAGCCCATGGCGCCGTGGTCATCACGGGGCCGTCGGGCAGCGGCAAGACCTGGGCGGCAATGAAGCTCTGCGAAGAGGCCGTCGCCGACGATCCGAGGCGCAGCCTGAAGATCCTCGATCCTGGCGCCGGGCCGTCCGTGACGCGCTCGATCACCGAGGACCTACCTTCGGTCTTTTATCTCGAGGACCCCTGGGGACAGTACAGCCTCCTGCCGGCGGGACAGGCCTGGTCCGCCCAGCTGCCTCGGATCCTGCCCGACGCGCGCCCTGGCCGCCAATTCGTGGTCACGACCCGGACCGACATGCTTGACCAGGCCAACGCTGTGAGCGCTCTGGCGCGCTGGACCATCGCGCTCGAGGCCGAGCACTATGTCGATGGGCCGCTGGAGACGATCTACGACAATCGCGTCACGGCGCTGCCCACAGCGCGCCAAATGCTGGCCTTCAGCAACAAGGGACACGCGCTCGAGCGCCTTGCAACGCCGCTGGAGTTGGATCTCTTCTTCAACACCTTGGCCGAGCCTCCCCTTGAGGGCGATACCCATGCCAAGCTGCTTGCGCGCGCTTTCGCCAAGGCCAACCGGGACACGGTGGAAGCCGACGTGCATGGCTACCTCGCCGATCTGGCGACGCCGCGAGAGGCGGCCATCCTCTGGGCGCTCCTCACCACCTGGGGACAAGTCAGCCGGGCTCAGCTGGTCGCGGTGCAACAGGCCCTGCGGCGCCACGCGGGATACGCCGCCGGCGCGTTGGTGAAGCTCGTCGACCGCCTTGTAGCGACGCGCCACTTGCGCCAACCCGGCCAGGTCGTGTCCTATCGTCACCCCAGCACCCGCGAGGCGCTGGAATCCTACCTCGTCCAGAACGGCCCGGACGCGGTCGCCGCGTTCGAAGACCTGCTGGGCGCGCTGACGGCCGCGCCCGGGGCCGACGGCTGGGCGATCGAGACGGCGGTGCGCTGCCTGCCCAGGTGCGCGACCATGATCCGATCATTCGAGGACGGTTTGACCTTTGCGCCCCCGGCCGTGGCCGTCGAGGTCGTCGACCGGTGGCTCGACGCTGGCTTGGCTGAGCCGGACGCCCGGTTCGCCGAGCTCTTGGAACTGGCCGCCGATGCGGGGTCTCCCGCTTGCGTCGCCGCCGAAACCGCCCGCTTCCTGCTGCGACGTGTCCAGCGCGGGGGCGAACACTTCAATGATCAATGGACCCCATGGGCGGTCAATGAGGTGTGGCTCGAGCGGATGGAGGGTCGCGCCGAGCTTAGGGCCATCATCGATCGCTTCGTACGGGAGCGGCTTCCGATCGAGGACGACGGCTTTCCTATCGCCTTCGTCGATGAGTGGCGGCACCTGGCTGGGGACCTGACCGAGGCGTTTCTCGTCGCCGCTAAAACGACCGTCGAGCACGACCTCTATCGAAACGCCGACGTGATCGCCAAGGGCGCCTCGGCCGATCTCGACCGGTTTGATCCGGTCGCCCAGGCCGCGCTCGCCCAATTGGCCCGCATCCGAGATAGCTGGGGCGACGATAGCGAGCTGGCCCGAAAGGTCCGCGATCATGAGGTCGATACAGCCTATGCCGAGCACTTCGGTGATCCTGGCTACCCCGAGGGCCAGGGCCTGCGCGAGATCATAGAGGGCTTCGTCACGGCTCTACGCGAACAGCGGGGTTGGAGCGCTATCGCCGCCCATCCCCAGGCCGAGGCCTTCGCGTCGGCCTGGTCGACCGCGGTGAGCAGAGACGCTGGTTCCGCCGATCCTGAAGAACTCGCGGCCCTGCTCGACCATTGCACCTGGGCAAGGCTCGAAGGCAGCGCCTGGACGACGCTGGTCAGGCACTGGCGTCCCGAACTGCGGTCACGGCTTCAGAGGCGTCTGGCCTACCCGGCCATCGATGCGTCCGTCGAGGTCGAGGTGGCTCTCTGCGCCCTCGTCAACGCCCCCGAGTTGATCGGCGAACGTCTGTCCCAGGCCGGCGACACGGCCGCCGTCACCCTGATCGCGGCGCTCCACGCCGCCGTCCGTCGTCAAGGCGTTCGCACCATCCCGGGCCGCCTCCGCCAGGCCCTGCGCCAGGCCCCGCCAGAAATCGTCGCCATCTTGCCTGCCCTTCCAAGGGGCAAACGGCAAGCGCGGCCGGTCCACCAAGGCGCCATCGCCTGTCTTGAAGCCGCCGTCGCGTTCGCACCGATCCAGACCGTCGGCGACCTCGTCGAAATCCTAATCGCTTCGGGCCGGCGCCCTTTGGCGGCCGTAGCGCGGTGGCTGCACGAGTCCGAGGATCCCGTCGACGTCGTGCGCGCCTTGGAGGCCGGCGCGGCGATGGGCAGTGAGTATCTTCTCCGGCAGGGCCTGCTCCATCCCGTGGCCGATGCGCGGTCGAACGCACTGCGACTTCTCACCGACAGCCTGCCCACGCCCCTGCCGCCAAACATCCTGGCGATGGCGAACGACAAGGGTTCGGGCGTGCGCCGAGCGCTGATCGAGACCATGGCGCCCAGGCCCCATCCCGAGCACCTTGGCATCCTGCTGCGCTTTCTGAACGACACTTGGTCTAACGCCGAACCTCAGTACGACGAGGCACCGCACTATCAGGTCGCGCACGACGCGCTGCGCGCGCTTGGCGCCTACGCTGATCTTCCGGCCGATCTTGGCGAGACACTTCTGGCGCTGGCCTCGGCTACGCCCGACCCTATTTTGCGCGACAAGGCCCTGACGTTCGCGGCGCAGCGTTGCGGCGCAATGGCGAGGCGGGCGATCTGGAAGCTGGCTTGGTCGAGACCGGGAGGCTGGGACAAGATCGCCGCGCTCGAGGCTTTGACCAGCGCCGACACTGTCGAGCCCGCGATCTTGAAACACCTGAAAGGCGATTTCGCTCACCGCCTTTCACCTCCCTATGCGGTCGCGGCTCTGCGCCTGCACACGGCTCATGCCAGCGATGAGGCCGTTCTGGCCATGGCCGATGCACTTGCCGCCGATAGGCGTCGGCGCGCGCTTGTGCTGGTGCTCGCAGATCGGGCCAAGGCGCGCGATACCGTGCTCGCGGCCTCGGTTATGAGCCGATTGCCGTCCGATCACCCCGCCCAGGCCCTCCTGGCTTCGGACCGCAAGCGCAAGCTCCCTGCCAGTGTGCTGGACGATCTGGGTGACGTGCGGATTCGGGCCTCCGTGCGTCGGCAGCTGGAACGGGATATCGAACGGCCCTGAACATCCAAGGCCGGGATGACCCATCTCTTTCCCTGGGAAAGTCCGCCCAGGGCGTGCGAAAGCTTCTCTAATTCAACTCTACCAATGTCCCGCGGCGATGTCGGTCGGCTCCGTCTAGGGGCGATCGATCTGGTCGTCGCTCTTGCCCAGCCTCGTCATAATCGCGGGCTTGAACCGCGCCGGGCCCTTGTTATTCATGCGACAGGTTCGGCTTCGACCGGAGCCCTTGCAAATGCTCCGGATTTAACCGACCGCAACCTGAACTGCAGGGTGCAATTCGCTGTCCCTTAAAAGTGCGTTCGGGGCGTCCGCTCGCATCCGGCGATAGAATTGCGGGGGGTGGAAGGCTCCCTCTTCCCGCAGAGCTTGGAGAGAGACGGGCTCCTTTAGCGCCTGGACGTCTCGGATTATGAGCGCCGCGCCGCAATCCAGCCCAGCGAAATAGGCATCGAAAGCTTGGCGGGAGATTGCGGTGTGACGACCATATCGCCTCCAGAGCTCGGCCAACGGTGCCTCAACCACCTTGTCGATAGTCAGCATCGCGACAACCTGCCCAACGGGGAGGGTAGAATAGAGCCAAGCTCGGGTCCCGCTCTGGAGGCGTGGCGCGCGTCGCCGTAGTTCGACGCCCTTCAAGCCGCCGAGGATCGCCCGCGCGTACTGGGGGGCGACCGAGAGCATGATCGGATTTTCATCGTGCATCGGGACGCCCAGCGTCGAGAATTTTCATTGCGGTTTCAAACTTAAGCATGTGACTCTTAATGAGGTTGGTCGGATCGGCGAGGCCGAGAGCCTTCATGCGCGAGAACGGCACGGGTTGTTCGAAGCGCATAATATTATCAAACCATACGGCAAGAACGGTCGTGCCTTTCACCAAGTGTTGCAGATCGCTGCCGCGGACCACGGCGGCGCGGAGGAGGGAGTCGGGAGCGTGGGTCTTCGGTACCGCTTCCGCCGACGCTACCCTGGCAACGGCGATGGCTGCGCCACGGCCGCCGTCCTTGCCCGACTCGTAGAGGATTATAGGGCGCCCTTTCACTAGGATGTGCTGGTTGCGCACGGACGCGAAGTAGACCCGGCGCGAGCGGAACGCAGCCTCTGGCTTCGGCAAGAAGGTGAGCTGGGGCCCGCCGACTAAATTCTCAGCCCACGCGCGGCGAATAGGCACGACCGCGACTGGGCGATCTTTAAGCAGGAAGAGGCCCGGCGCTGCCATCGACTCTAGGCTGGCCAAGGACATTGTGGCGACGCGCCCATCCAACGTGACGGTGATCTCCTGTTCGTCGTCTCGGAAATCGGGACAGTCGGTCGGGAGCGTCAGGCTGGTGCCTTTCTGAATCCGGTCGCGCTGTGCGGTCCAGTTGACCGGTGTAACCGCCGTCCCGACGGCGATTTTGCGCAATGGGGCGTCGGCGCCGGATCGCGCCGCGAGGAAGCCGTTCTCGATCGCCGTTATCCGTGCCACAGACTGCCCATCGACGTGCGCCATCTCGACGCGGGAGGGGCGAGACAGGCTCGCCGCGCGGACGGCGTACTCAACGAGGAAGTCCAGGGCGGTGGGCGTGGCTGGATGGCGGGGATTGGCGACGAGGAGAAGGCCGACCGCATCCGCCGGTCCTGATGCTACCCGGCAGGCGGCGAAGGCAATCAGCGTCTGCGCTTCGCGCGCCGCCAAGTAGCGGAACCGCTTATCGGCCGCGTCCAAGCGGCTGAAAGTCCCAATCACGCTGTCGGCGGCACCGTGGATCTTTAGGAACGTCACGGCCTCGGCTGAAAGCGACCTCTCTTCCGTGAACGCCAAATCGTGTTCGGAGTGCCCAGAAACTGGCAGCTCGCCCAAGACCGGCGTGAGGAATACTGCAAAATCCTCGGTCGACCAAACGCTGAGCCCATGCTGCTCCCGAAGGGCTGCGTGGGCTCGCAAGATACTGTTCTCCCCAGTCACAAAGCCTGCCGCCCCGGCTAGAATAGCTTCCGCTAAGTGCCTGAGGTCGGAATGGTCATTCGTCGATAGAGTCCCATCGCGCGATTGGTCAGGGAAAACGGTGGCCGCCAAACGGGCCGCCAAGCTTTCGATCTCCTGCCGCGAGGGGCCAGAAACTGTCGGCAGCTGCTTCGCGAAGCTCAGTACGGGATCGTCCTTGCCTATGGTGGTCCGCTGCAGCTCTTTCACAAACTCGTTCGTAACGGCCAAGCGGACGCCGCTGTTCAGGGCCGAGGCCAGGATCTTCTCCGCGGCGGGAGTGAAGCGACGCTGCCGGGTCGCGTCGAAGAACACGTTCAAATCGATCAGGTAGAGCTGTTGGCCGCCTTGTGTCGCACCACTGTCGTCGACCGCCACCACGGAAGTGGGGCGGTAGTTGAACAATGTTGGAGTGGACAGTTCACGTGACCGAATGTGGATTTGGCGATTGCGGGCCTGACCGCCCGCCTTGGTGCGGACGACGACAAAACCGTGATGTTCATAAACCTGGTTCGCCGCTAGGTCGGCGGCCACCTTCGCGAAGATGGTCAAGAAGCCGCTAGCTTCCGCCGATTGGATCGCCGCCCGCAGAAGACGCGTCGATAGCTTCTGTCCCCTGAAAGCCTGCGCCACAAACAACTGGACTACACGGGCATGGGGGAATAGGCCGCTGACCCAGATGTGACCTGCGTAGGTCGGGCCGTGGAGGCCATCCTGCAGCGCGACGGTCAGTTCACCTTTTCGCGCAGCTTGATCGTAAGCTGAGGCGGGGAGAAAGCCCAGCGCCTCCTTATCTGTGTCCGCTGCCGCTCGGATATCCGCAACGAAGCCTTGGATGACAGCAGGCTTCGTCTCGATGCGGAAGGCCATGAGATTCCACCGGTGGTCGCCGCCCCCGACGACAGCAACTTCAGCTTATTCTGCTTCGGGCCATTCCGTCACGATGGCTAGTGCTCTCCGGAGGGAGAGATGCTTGCTTTAAACGTGCTTAGTCCAGAAGGTCGTCTTCGTCGTCAAAGTCGATTTCGAGCTGATACTCTTGTTGTTCCAGGGAGATTTCGAACCCATCGCGGCCACCGCTGAAGCGGACCGCCTTGTCGGTTCCCGGAATTTTGAAGACCCGATCGCCGGCAATGTTGAGGCGTCCAAGCAAGGCGAACGGTATACGTACCCGTTCCTTGGCGTATTCCTCACGCACCAGATCGTCGAAACTGACGTTGCGAATATCGACAACGGGTTCGCCGGGCTTGGGCAGACTGGTCTCCAGCAGGAAGATACCCTTGTCGAAACCGCCGACGCGCTCGCGCTTGGAATCCGCGATCTCGACGACTCGCTGCTCTTCAACGCCGGCCTGGTGCATCATGCCGCGCAAAACTTCGTAGACGTCGGCTAGCTCCTCGGCGGTCGCGTCGGCCCCTTCGGCAGCGATCAGTTCTTGAGCCTCTTCGATCAACTTGCCAGTCAACAGCTGAAGGATCTCGCGACTGCCAAGGTTAGCGTAGACGACGCGTTCGTGTTTGGCGCTGACACGCTCTGGAATCCGATCGCGAACTAGCTTGTGGTACTTGATGCGGCTTCGGGTCCGGAAAGACTTCCGTTGCACACGCAGATAGATGCGGACACGGCCTTTTAGCTGGAAGAATGGGTGCGACAGCGGTGATCCGGAGAAGATCACTGATGCATCGACGGCCTGCGCCACCTCAATGATCTGCTCCAAAAAGTGTGGTTCGCGGATCAGGTGCTCGCTAGGCTGAATGTCCATCGCCACCCGCAGCGCAGGAGCATGCTGCGCAAAGGCCTGGCGCACCTCATCCAGGTCACGAGGTTCGCGAACGTCGATTATGACGTGGTCTTTCTCCAGCGCGGTGTCGAGGTCAGGTTCGGAATATTCAAAGGTTCGATACCAGGGCAGAGAAAACGTCGCACCAGTTTCAGATTCTACGCCGGCGAACCACATCACTGCGACCCGCCGTCCTAACTTCATTCCGATTGCATTTGTCCGGCGCGCGATGTCCAGCACCTCGTGAGACTTCAGGCACTGGTGTCGGGCGATTGAGTTTCGAATCTCTTCGAATGCCCATTGCCCGTCGGGCTGCGGCCACAGGAAGTGGGACTTGTAGCTAGGGTAAGCGTTTACTTCCTCAGTGATTGTATGCACGTCCCAGGCGTCATAGGGGTAGTACTGCAAGGAGTCGGGCAGACCCCAGTTGGCGTGGACTTGGATATATGGCGACTCCGGATCATAGAGCGCCCATGCGCCGGACCGCGCACCTATGAACTTGTGCAAAATGAAGGCGCGCTCGCTCGCCTCCTCTGGACATTCAGCCACGTCAGCCAAGGCCTGCCTTATCCACGCAATTGCAGCCGGTGCCGCCATACAGCTGCTGTTGCAAGGCAGATTGGTAGTGGAATTGGACCCTGTCCGTCGGCTTACTCGAATGATGCCGCCATCGCCAAATTGGGCGGAGTATTCCTCGGCCAGGGCGACCGTTTTGGCTGGATCGGCGAGTGCTTGGGCCGCGTCGTGATAGGTCAATACATGGAGGGCTTGTGGGAGCGGCGCGAAATCCGTTGATAGATCGTCGATGATCTTGAGTTTGTCCCAAGCATCGATGTCGCTCCGGCCAGGAGCCCTGAAGTAGGTTGTCGTGCCCGCTGAGGGCGACAAGCGTGAGGTGATTTGCTGATCCATCGGATTGACGCCAACGGCGTTATCTTGGTCCAGGTCGCACTGCAGAAGGAAAACCTTTTCCTCCGCTGTGGCCCATTCGAGCAGCATCCTATCCCTACCCAGCGCCACGCCCAGGTGATCGATCAGCCACCGGACTGCCGATCCGAATGTTCGGTCGATGTGTAGGGCTGGGTGCACTCGAAGTGGTGCTCGGGTATCGGCCGGGGCGTCACGCTGAGAATTGAAGCGCTCCGGAGCAGTCCTTCTTCCAGCGATTTCCGAAAACCGCGACCACTGCTCTCGGGTTTTTGAAAGGCTGTTGAGGTTCCCGAGGGTACCTTTCTCGCAAGTTGGCAGGAACCTCTGGATGATAATCGCGACTTTGACGTCCGGGCGCTTTTGGAGCGCGTCTTCGCGAATCCGGAAAACCGTGGAGATGATATCAAGGTCGCTGCACGGATGCTCCAGCGGCACCGAAAGATACGTGCCTCGCTCCCAGATGGTCTCACCAACGATGCTTGATCGCAGGATCAAGGGTTGTCCGACCAGGGCTGATGGAAGTTCTAAGAGGGGAGCATGACCCTGCGCCAACTGCTCGACCCACTCCACGGTGAGGATCTGGTACTCGGGCGTCCAGGCTGGCGGCAAACCGGCAAGAAATGCGCCCTTAGTACCGAGCCGTTCGGCGTAAGGCTCAATACGTGTCGACAAGATCGCATGGTCGCTGGGGTAGAACACAAGGTCGGACGCGCCCAGCTCGGCCATGCTATTTCTTGTCCACCTGCCCGAAGATCGCATTGGCGACATTTGAGAGCAGGCCGCTAACGCCGTCGGCGAAATATCCGGCCAGGAACGCCAGGACCAGATCCCTGGTCAGCGACGTCACGTTTGCGTCAGCAGCCTTCTGCCCGCCCATCAGTCCGGCCTGGACCAAACCCAGCACGACAAGTGCGTAAATGCCCCCGGTGAGCGGTACAAAGATCCGCCACAAAAAACGGTCCTGATGCCAGAGACCCTTGGCTACCGAATGCACCAGCCATTTAATGGCGAACGTTACCGCCCCGACAGACCCGACAAAAAACACCAACAGGTCGTGCCGCCTAAGATAGAACACTGCGTTTTGTGCGGATGAACCGGCTGGATAGGCAGGATCGGCTACCAAGGCGAAGACCAGGAGGGTCAGAGTTCCGAAAACCGCGAGATAGGTGCCCAGAATCTTCGCCTCGCGCCAAATCTGCGTAGCGACCTCCGCGTACTTGGTTTCCCACTGCCACGGATCACGTCCATCCGGTCGAACGACCGGCGGTGCGACGGTATTTGGATCCTCGCCGCTCAAGCGGCCAACGCGCGCCGGTGTTGTGAGGCGGTGACTGTTTGCCAAACATTCTCGTCGAACCGGTGAATTCGGTAGTCCCATTGATCCGCAACGCCTGCCGCCTGAGCGACCAATTTGCGGAACCGCTGCGACACCTCTGCTTTAACGGGCTGCTCAAGCAGGCGCGATCCATTGCGCCAAGCGAGGTAATAGGCGCTGTTGGCGTCAATCTCGCGATGGAGAGCATCCAGAGGCGTGGCCTCGGGCTCAGCCTCCAAGTCGGTTTCGATACGCTGCCAGAGCGCATCGGCAAACCCGCGCTGCAGCAGGAGCACGTGCAGGTGGGCATGATCGACGCCGCAGCCCACCGCCGATTCCACAACTGCAGGACCATGCTCCAGTACGACGGTCTCGAGATCCAATCCGGCAACTTCGTGCGAAAGGTTCCGGATCATCAGTTCGGACTCAAGGCGCGCGGCGGACGTCTGTTGGGCGAAGTTCAGCGTGTGACTGCGCGGGACGACTAGAAGCCAATTGGGAACGATCATACCTACGGTCGGGACGACGACGTTGTGGACCCCTTGAACGAGAGGCCGGTTTTCAAGCGCCGATCCTGACTGTGAAGATAGCGCCTCAGCGAATCGAGTCGTGCTGATCATGTCCAATCTCCCCTAACGGCGCAGAGGAAGCATATCCGAATTCTGTGGTCCATTGGTTCAAAAATGGGCCCGTCCCCCAACTGTTGCAAGCGCTGGGCGGGCTGGCCTGATCAAGAGGCAGGGGCGGGCGGATCGTCGTCGACCGACGTAGACGGTTGTGGCTCGCCCGGCGACAGATCCTCGCGCAGTTGCAGATCGCTGGTCGGGAAAGCGGCGTTCTCGCCCACGACGTGACACCCGTAAAGGAAATCGTCGCCCATCCAGCGCTTATCCTTGGCGATGCCGTCGAGGGCGAAGCGGAAGGTCAGCTGCGCCGACAGGTCGCCCCAGTCTTCCGGCGTTAGGTGCAGGGCTGACAGCCAGTCATATACGTAGCGGCACTCGTCGAAGGCGATGACGTCCATGAACATCGGCGTCTGCTTGCCTTCGGCGACGTATCGGAAGCGCCGCGTTTCGCGCACATTCGGATGGGTCGGGTAGGCCAGCTGCGCGAACGCCGGGTAGAAGCCCAGCTCCTCGGTCGGCACGTCGCAAAGGAAGGGCATTTTCTCCCTATACGGAAAGTCGGCGATCCGTCGCATGGCTTCCGACCACAGCTGCGGGTCGTGACGCCAAGCATAGTAAATGGCCATCAGATCTTCGAGCGGATGGCAGCCGCCGGCTGGCTTGCCGATCAGCGCGTTGCGCCACGGGTTGAACAGAGCCTTGGCATCGGCCGGCGGCGCGCGGAAATTGACGTCCACCGGGTAGTAGCCGCAGGCCGCCAGGGTCCAGAGCAGCGAGTTGAAGTCGGGATGGACGATGGCGTCGCCATCGGAGTCTAGATGGTTGGCTCCGGCGGGCTGGCCGACGGCGTCGGCGCTGATCTGGACCGGGTCAGTGGCAACCTCGTCCAAGGCGAGCTTTTCGACGTCCTCGGCGCTGAGCTGGACCGCTTCCGCCACCTCGGCCTCGGCCTCGTCGTCGCCGCCCCTGAACGCCTCTTCGTTGAAGATAACCAAACGCCGGCCGCGGGCGATCGCGGCGGTGAGGTCCTTGTCGAACGCGATCTTCCAGAGATCGCCGCTCAGCAGCCTGGTCATTGGCGCGACTATCGTGGCCAGGTCCATAAGGCTGCGCGTGATGAAGAGGCCGTAGTAGCGTTCGAAGTTGGCCTTCACCTCGTCGAGGAAATCGGCGGGCGGCTCGCCATCACCCCATTCGTCGGTCACCTCGGCCGAGGGGTTGAAGAGGAAGCCGTCGGCCTCGGGACCTTCGACGCTTCCACCGCCTTCCGACTCGAGGAAGCTCTTGGGGTAGAGGTAGGCACCGACCAAGAAGCCGAAGCGGGCCAGTTCCTCGGTTTTGTTGATGTCGGGCCGTGCAAAGTTGCTGACCAGCACGCCCAACGGCGCAAGAGCGCTGTGGCGGAACAGGGTGGCCAGGACCCGCGCGGTGTCGGAGTTCCTACTGGGGAATGGACCACAGGCGTCGAAATAGATGATGTCGAACCGCCGGGGCGTGGCGATGAAGTAGTCCTCGATGCTGGCCGGGATGAACTTGACGCCGCGCGCCTTCAGATCCCGAAGCGTGTCCAGGCCCTGGGCGGCGATCTTCTTGTCGACCTCGAAGGCCCAGATATTCTCGGGGCGCACGCCCAGCTCGAGTAGCACCTCCAAGTCGTTGTGGGGTTCGGGCCCGGCCAGATAAGCGACGGAGATCTCCTGAGGTGTCCGCGTTCCAATGGCGGCGGCCCGAAAGCTGCGCCAGGAGGCGATATCGTCGGGATCGCAATTGTCTCCCGCCCACGCGTCGCCACGCATATCGCTGTCCAGCAGGGCCTGACGCACGCGTTCGACATGGTTGGCCGGCACGACCGCAGCGGCCTCGCGCCGGGATGTCATCAATTCGATCGCGTGGGCCAGAGAGCGTCGACGCGCCACCGCCTTGGTGGGTTGATCGTAGGCGGGCGGCTGCGTCTGGGACATCGGCGTCTCTCAAAGCGAATGGTGGCGCTCGATATAAACCTCAACCATGGGTGTTGGAAGCGCGCTGGCGCACGTGGAGTGCCTGGCTGTCCGCTCCCTGCCCGCTGAGCGCCAAGAGTGCCTTGCGCCAGGCGGCGCGGAGCGGTCTCGAGTTCAGGCCTGCGGGCCCAGATCAGGGGACGAAGTTAGGTCAGCAGGGCCAGTGGCGCAGCCCAGCCGCAGCTTGATGATGCGTGCGTCAATGCATCTCACTGATGCAGGGAAGTGCGACCGGAGAACGGGCCTAACGATCACCGGATGAGGTCGCCATTACCCTTCCCCCTGAACGTCGCATTACTGGAGGCAAGCCAACTTCCGCTTCTGGCGCCTTCCGTCCCTCGGCGAGCGGCGTTTTCGCGGCGGGCGGATCGAGCCGCGCCTTCGGGCTCAGTAAACCCATCTGGAAAAGACGGACAGATGCGACAAGAGCCCGCGCCAGGATAGGCGCGGGCTCCTTCGATCAAGGCTCGGCGGCGATCTCTAGAAGTGCTTGCGCAGACCCACCTGGAAGAACCGGCCCAGGGTGCCGCCATTGGTGTAGCCGCTGGCCGAGCCGAGCGTCTGGGTGTTGTTGTAGAACGGCGGGTCCTCGTCGAAGAGGTTGCCGATGTTGACGGTCAGAGACAGGTCGTTCGTCCAGCCCTGGCCCTTGAAGTCGTAGGAGCCGAAGAGGTCGACCGTGTCGAAGCCGTCGACCTTGGTCTGGGGGGGACCGGCCGTTCCGGAAGCGGGCGTCGAGAGCGAATAGCCCGCCGAGTGGTTCCAGGTCACTTGGCCGGTGAACCCGCCGGCCTTGGCGCCGAACGAGGTCGAGAGCGCAAGGCGGCTGATGTCGTCGTCGATGACGCTGACCATCGGCGAGCCCGTGATGGGGGATTCCTCGCGGCCCAGGATGTAGGTGCCGCCGACCTTGGCGAAGATGCTGCCAAAGCCCGTGGCGTGATCGTAGCTTGCCGAGAAATCCAGACCGTCCTGATTGGCCATGCCGAGGTTATGGCGGCGCAGGTCGATGTAGTAGGACGGACCGGCGCCGGTGAAGACGGTCGACAGGGGCGGACCATCGACGGGCAGGGCGCCGCCGATGGCGGTCACCTGGGCCAGGGTCGGGTTGCGGATGTAGTAGGACGCCAGCGCCGGATTGGTGAACAGCTGGGTGATGGCCCCGGCGACCAGGTTGAACTGATCCTTGATCTTGACCTTGTAGTAGGTCACGCCAAAGCGCAAGCCCGGCGCGACCGGCGGGGAGACGTCGAAGCCGGCCGAGAAGGTCTCCGCAGTCTGGGGCTTGAGGTCCGTGTTGCCGCCCACGACCGCCACGGACGGGCGCAGGTAGTAGCCCAGCTGGGCCAGGGTGATGCCCGGGACCGGGCTGGGCGGACCGCCGGCCAGGGTCGGATCCAGGAACGCCAGGTCGCTGGCCGGGACGACCACGTAGCGGGAGTCGGGCGCGTGCAGGTCGCCCATGGCCGGGGCGGTGAACGACTCGCCCCAGCTGGTGCGGACATTGATCCAGTCCACCGGCTGCCAGGTCAGGCCCACCCGCGGATTGGTGGTGTCGCCGACGTCCGAATAGGAGTCGTAGCGCGCTGAAGCCGAGAGCGTCAGGGCGTGGATCAGCGTCACGCGGTTACCGTCGCCAACGATCGGCACGTTGAGTTCAGCGAAGGCCGACTTGACGTTGCGATCACCGCGCGTGCGGCGGGCGCTAGCCTCGTCCTGCGGCGCGATGACCTGGAAGGCGCCCTCGAAGGTCTCGTCCGTATATTCCGCGCCGACGGCGAGGCGGGCCTCGCCGCCCGGCAAGGTGAACAGCGGGCCGTCGGCGATCACGCGCAGGTCGCCCAGCTCCTGTTTGTACTGGACGTAGTTATTGGCGAAGATGCCCTGCAGCACGGCCGGCGCCGTGAGATCGACGTTGTAGATGTTGAGCGTGCCGGCCGCGACGGCGGCGTTCAGCTTGGCCGGATCGAAGGTCGGCGAGCGGCCCGTCGTCTTGGAGGCGCCCCAGCTGCCCAGGGCGCGGATCTGCCAGTCGCCGCCCAGCTTCACCTTCAGCTCGGGGGTGATCTGGTAGACGTCCAGTTGGTTCGACGAACGGCTGCTCTGGACGTCGGAGAACGAGAAGCGGACCTTCTGGGCGAGCTCTCCCCCCACCGAGGCGAAGGCCGGGTAGAGCGTACCGCCCGCGGCCGCGCAGGCCGCGCCGACGAGCGGATGGCAGACGGTGGCCTCGGCGCGGCCTTTGTCGAGGTCGACCAGACCCTCGGCCTCGCGACGCGTCTTGAAGGCGGTCAGGTCGAAGGTGACCCTGTCACTGAGATCCTGGTTGAGCCCGACGAACACCGTCTGACGGGTCTCCTCGGGCAGCATCGTGCCGCCGTCGATGGTGCTGCAGGGGACGAACGGGATCGGGGCCAGAACCGTCGCGCCATTCGCCGTATAGACCGTGCCCTTGGGGCAATAGCCGAGGTTGGGCTGGGTCTCGACGGCGTAGTCGCGGTCCCTATAGAGGATGCGGTCGTGGTGGGCGTAGCTGTAGGAGCCGTAGATCGAGCCGGTGCTCCACGCCTTGCCGCCGGTGATCGAGGCGTCATAGCTGGCATAGTTATCGGCGACGCCGTAGTGACCTTCCACCTGCACGCCATCGAAACGTCGCTTGGTGATGAAGTTGAGCACCCCGGCCACGGCGTCGGCGCCGTAGGTCGACGAGCCGCCGTCGGGCACGACCTCGACCCGCTGCAGCAGCGCCGGCGGGATGACGTCGGGATCGGCCGCCGAGAACCCGCCGACCGGGGTCATGCGATGGCCGTCCATCAGCACCAGGGTCGTGGAGGCCGCGGAAGCTCCCGTCAGATTGCGAATGTCGGGGCGGTTGACCATGACGCCGGCGGTGTCATAGGTCGGCAGCTTGTTGAAATTGCTCGTCACCTGCGGGATGTCGGCCAGGACGTCCGAAACGCGCGCCGCGCCGGTGGCGGTGATCGTCTCGTCGTTGAGGGTGATGAGATTGCTGCCGGTCTCGCCCACGCCGCGGATCAGGGTGCCGGTGACGACCACTTCCCCGACTTGCGTCACGTCGGCCGGATCCTGGGTCGCGGGCGACGTGGTCTGAGCCTGGGCGGCTCCCGCCAGAACGAAAAGCGCCGCGCCGCAAAACAAGGCGCGCATTTGATTGCTCGGCTTTTGCATCATTCCACCCCTGGGGGTTGGGTGTCCCAACCCGCTGTTATCGTTGCGATGACCTTCCCAAAAAATAAGAGGCAGTCAATACCGCATGTTTTTGAGGGCGCTTCAAACTCATGGAGCGTGTTCGCGCCGCCACTCTCAGCCAGGGCCCCCCACCCGCCTTGGCGCGTCCATCGCCCAGCCTTGCCAAGCCGCGAAACCGCGTTCTAGACTCCGGGCGCGCCGCTGAAAGCGCGGCGTCGAGGCGTGAGAACCTCGCTTGATAGAACCGCTCCGCGTCCGGACGTCACCCGGCGCGGCCGGCGCGCCTGCGCGAGAGGCGTCGACGACGACGCGCGCCCTGCTGCTCAAGCCATGGTCTCAAGGACGACCCGACCTTCGTCGGGCGGCGCCTCACGGAGGCGAGACATGGCCGCTGGCCAGCATAGCAACGGCGGGTTGGTGACGACGCCCGCCATCGATCCGCACAGGAAGGAAGGCCGATGACCGACCTCCTGCTCGACCCCTTCCACCTGAACGACACCCCGAACGAGCCGCTCCGCCGCGATCGCGGCCAGATCGACGCGCTGTTCCGCAGCTATGGCCCGCGCCTGGCCAGACTGCTGGCCCGGCGGACCGATCGCGAGGAGGCCAAGGATCTGGTCCAAGAGGCTTTCCTGCGCCTGACCCGTGCCAGCGAGCAGCAGGCGCTGGAAAACCCTGAAGCCTACCTCAAGCGCATTTCCTTGAACCTGCTGCGCGACCGGGCCAAGAGCGCCTCGGGCCGTATCGAACGCTCGCTCGCGCCCTTGCCGCCCGACCTGCGGGCGGCCAACGACAGCGACCCGCACCAGGCCCTGGTGGCCAGTCAGACCCTGGCTCGCTACGAGGCGGCGATGATGAAGCTCAAGCCCAAGACGCGAGAGATCTTCTTGCTTCATCGCCTGGACGGGCTCACCTACGCCCAGATCGCCAAGAACCTTGGCATGAGCCTCGGCGGGGTCGAAAAGCAGATGAGCAAAGCCATCGCTCATCTAGACCGCGTCCTCTCCAAGGCATGACCGGCCAGACTGAACGGACGCATGGGGCAGGGACGAAACGTGAAGCGGGTCGCGGCATGACGGCGAACGACCAGGACGAGCGCCTGCGCCAGGAGGCCTCCGCGTGGTTCGCGCGCATGCGCGGGCCACACGCCCAGACGCACCAGGCCGCGTTCGACGCTTGGCGCGCCGACGCCGCCCACGCCAAGGCCTACCAGCGCCTGAGCGACCATTTCGAAGACGCGGCGATCCTGGGCCAGTCGCGCCTGAGCGATCTGCGCCTGGCCAAGCGCCAACCTCGTGGCCGTGCTCACGCCGGCAAGGCCGCCATGGCCCTGGCCGCCTGTGTCGTCGCGGCCGCGGCGCTCGGTGCTGTCGGCTGGCGGACCGGGTACGCCCGGGACCATTATGTCACCCAGCTTGGCGAAATCCGCACCGTCGCCCTGGCCGACGGCGCGCGCCTGATCCTCGACACCGACAGCGACGCGGCGGTCTCGAAGCGGGCGGGCCGCCAGGTCGTGCGCCTCGACCGGGGCCGGGCGCGGATCATCGGCGCCGGCGGCGATCTGGCCGTCGAGGCCGGCAAGCTGACCATCTCCGCCAAGGGCGCCACTTTCGACCTCGCCCTGGCGCCGGAGGCTCAGGTGGACGTCACGGTGATCGCCGGCAGTCCGACCCTGGCGCCGCGCGGCGGCAAGGCTGACGTCGCGGTCCTGCAAGCGGGTCGACTAACCCGACTGGGGCCGGACCTTAAGACCCGCGGCGTGCAACCCGCCTCGGCCGTGGAAGCCAGCTGGCCCTCGGGACTTCGGCGGTTCGACCAGGCGTCGCTGGCCCAGGTCGTGGCCATCGCCAATCGCTACAACGCCCGCAAGATCCGGTTCGGCGAGCCGGGCCTGGGGTCGCTCAAGATCACGGGTGTCTTCCGGGTCACGGGATCCGAGGGCCTGGCCCGCGCCCTGGCCGCGGCTTTCGGGCTGACCGTCGAAACCGCGCCCGGGGGCGACTTGGTCCTCAAACGGCTGGCGGCCTGACGGTCGTGTGACGGGTCCGTGAATTTTTTTGGGGGGTGTGGTCCCGGCCCCTCGTCTTTCGCCCCAGGAAACGCGCGGTCCACGCGCCTTGGGGGAATATATGTTCTCGATCTCGACCCGACGCTGCCTGCTCGCCAGCGCTGCTATGCTCGCCTTGACCCTGGCCGGGACCGCCGCAGCCCAGACTCGTCCCGCCGCCAGACCCGCCCAGACCTTCGACCTTGGCCGCCAGGATCTTGGTCAGGCCCTCTCGGCGGTCGCCCTGGCCAGCGGTCGCGAAGTCGTCGTCTCCCAGGCGCTGGTGGTCGGCAAGACCGCTCCGCCCCTCAAGGGCCGTTTCACCGCCGACGAGGCGTTCGACCGCCTGCTGGCCGGCACGGGCCTCACCCTTGTCCCGGTCGGCGACAAGCTCGTCCTGCGCCGGACGTCGGCCGAGACCACGCCGGGGGAGCCGCATGACAGCGTCGCTGAGACGCTGTCGGAACTGGTGGTCACCGGGACGCGGATCCGAGGCGCGGCGCCGGTCGGCGGCGATCCGATCGTCATCACGCGCCAGGATATCGACCGTGCGGGCTTCTCGACCGCCCAGCAGATCTTGCAGAGCGTGCCGCAGAACTTTGGCGGCGGACCAGGCGAAACGACCTCCGGGACCAGCAGCCGCAACGGCGCGCCGTTCAACACGGCCATGGGTTCCGGCGTCAATCTGCGCGGTCTGGGCTCCAATTCCACCCTCGTGCTGATCAACGGCGTGCGTCCGGCCGGAGCCGGCATCGCCGGAACCTTCACCGACCTTTCGGTGATCCCCGCCTCGGCCCTCGAACGGGTCGAAGTCCTGGCCGACGGGGCCTCGGCGCTCTACGGCTCCGACGCCGTGGCTGGCGTGGTCAATTTCGTGATGCGCGATCGCTTCGAAGGCGCGGAGACGCGCCTTCGGTATGGCTCGGCCGACGGCGAGGCGCGAGAGGTCCAGGCCAGCCTTGTCTTGGGCAAGATCTGGGGCGCCGGCGGCGCGACGCTCGCCTACGAGTATTACGACCGCCAGGCGCTGGCGGCCGACACGCGCGCCTTCGCCACCGAGGATCTTCGGGCGTTCGGCGGCGCGGACTACCGCCAACCCTACGCCGCGCCCGGCACGATCCTGGCCGGCGGTCAGAGCTACGCCATTCCCGCCGGCCAGGACGGCGGGAATCTGACCGTCGACCAACTGCTCGTCGGCCAGGACAACGTTTCCGACGCCTATCGAAACGCCGACCTGCTGCCCCAGCAACGTCGCCACAGCCTCTACCTGTCGGGCCGTCAGGCCCTGTCGGCCCATACGCGCGTCTTCGTCCAAGGCCTGGCGGCCCAGAGAACCTTTGACCAGCGCATACTCGGCGGCAACCGCCTGACCGTCAGCGTGCCCTCCAGCAACCCGTTCTATATCAACCCCTTGGGCGGGACCGACCCGGTCCTCGTACGCTACGATTTCACCGGAGATCTGGGCGCGACCCATACCAATGGCCGCGTCCGCGCCTTCAATGGCTTGGCCGGCGTCACCCGGGAACTCGGCGACTGGTCGGCCACCGTTCAAGGGGGTTTGGCGCGACAGCAGGAACGCTACCGGATCGACAACTACGGACCCAACGGCAGCGTATTGGCCGCCGCTCTGGCCGATAGCGACCCTGCAACCGCCTACAACGTCTTTGGCGATCCAGGCTCGACGCCAAGGGCGACCATCGACGCGGTGCGTGGCTGGTACGCCAGCCAGAGCCTGTTCAAGACCTGGTCGGCAGGCGTGCGGGCGGAGGGTCCGCTAGCCTCCCTGCCAGCCGGGCAAATCCGGCTCGCCCTCGGCGCGGAACGACGGTCCGAGCGCTATACTCAGTCCTCGACCTACCTGCTGTTCGGCGCCAGTCCGTTTACGGCGCAGACCGAATATCCCCCAACACGCGACATCACCGCGGTCTATGCCGAACTACGCGCGCCGCTCGTCAGCCCCACCATGGGCGTGAGCGGCATCCAGGCCCTGGACCTCTCGGTCGCGGGGCGGATCGAGCGTTACAGCGACGTCGGATCCACGGCCAATCCCAAGATCGGCCTGGACTGGCGGCCGACGACGGATCTGCTGTTGCGGGCCAGCTATGGGACATCCTTCCGCGCGCCCAGCTTTCAGGACCTGCGCCAGGGCCCGTCCGTCAACGCCTATCAACCGTCGGTCCTGACCGATCCGCAGTCGCCGTCGGGAAACACCACGGTGCTGACGCTGCTGGGGAACGCGCCCGACATGGATCCCGAGCAAGCGACGACGTGGACCGCCGGTCTGACCTATAAGCCAAGCCAGATCCCGGGCCTGAATGTTTCGGCGACCTATTACGACATCGACTACCGCGACCGGATCGCCAATGTGAACGCCAACGCGTTCAACATTCTGATCGAACGCGATCTCTATGGCGAGGTGATCGACGACCATCCGTCGGCGGCGACGATCGCCGCCTACTACACCAGTCCGCTGCTCTACAATCCCGGCGGCATCGCCGCCTCGGCGGTGACCGCTATCGTCGATCTGCGCAACCGCAATCTGTCGCGGGTGCGCCAGCGCGGCCTGGATCTCGACGTCGGTTACGCGATTTCCGCCCCGTGGGGCGACATCAACCTGGGCCTGTCCGGCAGCTACATCTTCTCGATAGACCAACAGGTGACCAACACTTCGCCCACCGTCGACGTCGTTGGCACGGTCGGCAATCCAACCGACCTGCGCCTTCGCGGTCGCGCTGGCTGGAGCCGGGGCCCTTGGACAGTGACGGGCTTCGTCAACTTCACCTCGAACTACGAAAACCAGACGGTCTCACCCCGCCAGGGGGTCGACAGTTGGACGACGGCCGATCTTCAACTGGCCTACACTGTTCCTGATAACGCCCCGCGCTTGCGCGGTGTTCGGCTGGCCCTGACCGCGACCAATCTCTTCGACCGGGATCCGCCCTTCGCGGAGATGCGCACCGTGGTCTCGGCCATCGGTTATGACGGCGAGAAGGCCGATCCCAGCGGCCGGCGCGTCGCCCTGGAGATCACCAAGTCATGGTGATCTGGCTTTCCGGAGCGCTTGTCGCGGTCGGCTTGGCCTCCACGCCGCCGACGCCGACCGCGCGGATCCCGCAGCCCTCGCTGACGGCGCTGATCGAGACGGTCGATATCGCCACGCCCGTCATTTCTCCGGATGGCCAAAGCGTGGCGTTCCGGCAAGGCGCGGCCTCGCTGGACAGCAATCGTTATAGTCTGAGCTGGTGGATCGCGCCTCTCGACGCCAGCATGGCCGCCCGCAAGGTCGGGGACGGCGGTCAGGCGTTGTGGAAGGCTGAGGGCGTTCCGGTGGAAGAGGCCCCGGTGTGGTCGGGTGATTCCCGCTACCTCTATTATCGCGCCTTGATCGACGGACAGGTCCAGGTCTGGCGATCGCGCGCTGACGCGGCCGGAAGCCAGGCGGTCACGCGTGACGAGGCCGACGTCGATCAGTTCTCACTCGACGGGAACCACCTGACCTATGTGGTCCGCGCCACACGCGCGCAGGGTCTCGACGCCGAACGGGCGCTATACGACAGCGGCGTGCGCATCGATCACACCATCGACCCCTCCCAGGCTCTGTTCGGCGCCGTCGAGCTCAACGGCCGCATGGCTCCCGAGCGCTTGTCCGGCCGCTGGTTCCAGCGCGACGCCTTGCTGGGCCAGACCCCCGAAACCACCAAGCGCTTGGATCTGGCCACCCAGGCGCTCACGGCGGCTCCTGCGGACGCCGCACGGCCCGCGCCTCCGGACGTCTTCGCCGCCGAGCACGTGATCGCCAGTTCGTCGTCGGGAGGCTTCGGTCACGCCCGGCTCGTCTGGCGTGACGGTCGGATGACCTTGGAGGTCGTCCGGCCGGACGGTGCGATCCTGTCCTGTGGCGGGGTCTGCCGTAGCCAATCCCCCACCTGGATCGCCTGGCGGCCGGGTCGCGACCAAGTCGTCTTCGCCACCAGCGACGTGGCGCTGCGTTCCAATCTTTATCTTTGGTCTCTCGGCGGCGGCGTTCGCAGGATTGCCGAGGATCTCGGGCAACTGGGCGGCGGGATGTTCGGAACGCCCTGCGCGGTCGGCGCGGAGGCCCTGGTCTGCGTCGCGGCCCGGGCGCTCAGCCCGCCTCGGCTGGAACGCATCGCGATCGACACGGGCCGTCGCGTCGTGCTGGCGGCCCCCAACGGCAGCGCCCCCAATGATGGCGCGGTGCATGCCGAAACCCTGATTTGGCGGGACGCCAAGGGACGCACCTTCTCCGGCCAGCTGGTCCGCACCCCCGGATCCCGCCGCACGCCGCTGTTCATCAACTACTATCGCTGCGAAGGCTATCTGCGCGGCGGCGTCGGCGACGAGTGGCCGATGGTCGCCCTAGCCCAGGCGGGTATCGCCGCGCTCTGCGTCAACCCCACGCGCGCACTGAGCGCGGACCTCGACATGGTCGCCGACTACCAATCGGGCCTGGAGGGTGTGACCGCGGCGGTCGAGTTGCTGGACCGGCAAGGTCTGATCGATCGGACTAAGGTGGGCATGGGCGCGCTGAGCATGGGCAGCGAGGTGACGATGTGGGTGGCGCGCCATACCAAGCTTCTGGCCGCCGCTTCGATCGCGTCCCTGCAGGTCGAGCCCGCCTACTACTGGCTCAACGGCGTCGCCGGACGCGACATCCACGACGGCCTGGCCCGCGCCTGGAAACTGGGCGCGCCCGAGGCGACGCCAGAGCGCTGGAAGGTGGTCTCGGCGGCGCTCGACACCGAGCACATCACCGCGCCTCTTCTCATGCAGCTTCCCGAGCAGGAATTTCGGCCAACGATGGAACTGTTCGCCCGGCTGTCCAACAGCCGCACGCCGGTCGAGCTCTATGTCTTTCCCCAGGAACGTCACGTGCTGGCCCAGCCGCGCCATCGCCTGGCCGCCTACCGCAGAAACCTCGACTGGTTCCGCTACTGGCTGCAGGACTATCGCGATCCGGATCCGGCCAAAGTCGAGCAGTATCAACGCTGGGACGCCATGGCCCGAAAGGCCAGAGGCGATTAGGTCTGGCCCCAGGTTCGCGCCCAGGCCTCGACGTCGGCGAAGTACAGTACTCGCGTCATGTCCAGACCGCCAGGCGCTGGAGCCTCGAGGATCTCGCGCACCGCGCGGCCATCGATCAATCCCGCCGTGGCCAACCAACCACGAACCAACTGCTCGGCGAGGGCGGCGCGGTTGCGGTCGAAGACCGCGCCCATGAACACATTGAGCCCGCTCTTGGTCTGACGACGATAAATCTCGGCCGGTAGTCGGTCGGCGAAGGCGTCGCGGGCCACGGCGCGATTGCGCCCGCCTCGGATCGCCATCCAGGTCGGGACACGCAGACAGGCTTCCAGAACCGGCTGCGACAAGAGCGGGAAACAGACCGGGGCCACGGCGGCATGCTCGTAGCGATCCAGGAACCCCTGGGCGACCAGGATGCTGGCGACATGCTCCTGCTTGCCCGGCGGCATGCCGGCGGGCGCGTCGAGCCAGGGATGGTCGGGTGCGGCCACCTCTGCGTCTGGCGTCAGGAGCGTCGTGATCGGGGCGACACCCAATCCTCGCCTGAGCCTTACGGCCTTGAGGGCGGCCAGACGCACCACCTCCCACAGCGAAGCCTGGTGAAGCTGCGCGAGGTCGGCCAAGGCGGCGAGAAAGCGACGGCCCGGCCCGAAGGACAAAAGGGCGTCGGTGGCCGGCGCGGCCGTGGCCAGTGAGCAGAAGACATTGTCACCACCCAGACCGCTGAAGTACGCCGCAGCGGCGCCGTCGCGGCCCATCTGCGCGAAGACCGCCTCCATGGGCTGCAGCAGAGCCTGGGCCGCGGGGCGCGCATGACGTCCAGGGCGCGCGCGTCGCACATCCACGCCGCTGACGTCGACCAGCCGCTCGACCAGCCCATGCCCGGCCGCTTGGGCCGCCTTTCGGGCGTAGTTTCGCTCGTCGGCCTCGGCGGCCTGGGTATGGAAATTGACGAAGGTGGCCGCCGGCGTGTCGGCCAGCGCGACGGCGATGATCGAGGAATCCAGCCCGCCCGACAGCTCCAGGATCAGCGGCGAGGAGATCGACGCCCAGGCCTGAACGCTCCGATCGACAGCCTCTCGCACCGCGCGCGCCGCCTCCTCCGGGGTCGTGAACGCCGCCGCCGGATCGGCGAACGGCCACGGCGACCAAACCGATGTCCAAGACGTCCCATGGTCGCTTCGCACCGTCGCGCGCTCGCCGGGCAGCAGTTCATCGACCGACCGCAGGCCCGTACGGCGTCCGCGCAGATGTGGATAGGCCAGGATCTGACCGACACTGGCCCAGTCGAGCACCGGACGCGAAAGGCCGGCCTCGAGGACCAGATCCAGGCGGGAACAGAACACCGTCAGTCCCTCGTGGCGTAGTCGATAGGACGGCAGGGCGCCTGAAGGATCGCGCAGGATCTGGACCTCGCCCGAGGCGGGATCGGCGATCACGGCCAGATAACCACCCCAGACATTGTCGATCAGCCATTGGCCGGCGGTCTGGACGATGTCCACGGTCGCGGACGGTGAAAACGCAGTGACCGGCAGGGCCTGGGACGTCTTGGCAAATACGGCCCCCAGCACCACGCCGCGCTCGCCGAGCGCCGCGACCGCAAGGGTCGGTTCGGCCAGTACGAGGACACCCGGCGCTTCAAGCACCGACTTGAAGCCTTGAAGGGAGTGGCGAAGCGCCTTGGCCAACGGCCCCTCGCCCAGAATGACGACATAGTCGCCGCGCATCAGATCACCAGAATGGGCGTGAACTCGTTCACGCGATCGAGCCGATCGTTAAGCACTACGCCGTGGGCCTCGACCCAACAGTGGGCGGCGAAGGGCTGCCGGATGACCCCGAACACCAGATCGGCGTGGAGACCGCGCCGCTGGAGGAACGCCAGTAAGGCCAGAGCGTCGAGCAGGCAGACGGGCCGTATCGGCGCCCATTGGCGCGCCCGGGCGAAGGTCACGACCGGCTCCGCCAAGGCCCCAAGCGTCGCGTTGGGACGATCGCCGCGAAGGTCGGCGAACGCATTGAGGATCAGTTCCAGGCGCTGGCGGCCCAGGCGTCGCCGCATCGCGACCACGGCCTGCAAGGCGCCCAGGCCGGCCACGAGGGATCCATGCCCGACGATAGGCGGCGTGTCGGTCCAACTGGCGTTGGCCCTCTTAGCGACCCGCGTCGATGCTGCTGGAGGCGCCCCCATCTCGACAAGCCCCATTCGTCGAAGCTGATCGACGGCGTCCTGGGGTTCCGCGGGAACACGGAAGCCCGCTTGAGCCAGATCGAGGAACGCCGCTTCCAGGGTCGGGGGCAGCGCGAAATATCGGTCGCGTCGAATATCCAGGAACATCAAGCCGCCCTGCGCTTGGCAGTAACGCAGATGATCGGGAACGCGCAGTTGCACGGGCGCCAAGCCGGCAGCGGGGACCCGCCAAGGGCGGGTCCCCTTCGGCCTTAGTCTTCCGACAGGCCGGGATTGAGCGTGCCGATGCCCTGCTCGGGGCGAACCGGGAACTGGCCCTTGGTCTCGACGCTCACGGCGCCCAGATCGATCAGGTCGTCGATGCGGTCTTCGGTCCGTTCCATGACAGTCTCCTTTTTCAAGTCGCCACGCCGGTCGTGACAACCAAAGGATGCGATGGCGAACCGAGAACCCGCAGAGGATAAGACCGGGATTTTGCGAAAATTCCCGCCGGATCACCGACTCTCGCGATCCCCCAGGCCGTGCAGGTGACGCGCCAGAGCCGGCACCAGGCGCAGGCGCTTGCGGTGATAGGCCAAAAGGCCCTGGCGCAGCGCCACGGGGTCGCCGGACATGACGAGCCTTGCCAACTCACCCAGTTCCTCGACGAACTCCGGCACCAGCACCAGTTCCGCGCGGCGGCAACGATGCAGCCGGTCATTGGCCCCCGCGACCGCCCACTCGACCTCGAGGTTGTCGCAATGGGCGGCCAAGGCGGAGAAAAGGGCCTCCAGAAAGGCGATCGGCGCGGCGGCCGGATCCAGGTCCGGCGTCCGCAGCGGCGGCGCGTTGGACGGCGCCGAGCGCTGGGCGTTGACCAGGAGGGCGGCGTTCCATTGGTAGAGGTCCGACAGACCCGGCTCGGTTACACGGGGCGCGGAAAACCCTTCGCCCTGGTGGCTGACCAGCAGACGCTCGCCGGCCATGCGATGAAGCGCAGCCCGCACGGGCGTGGCGCTGGCCCCGACCCGGCGGCAGAGGTCGGCGACCTCGATCCGGTCGCCCGGCCGATGGCCGCTGTCGGTGAGGAGGAAGGCCTTGATGGCCAGATAGACCCGCTCGCCGGTCCCTGCTTTTTCGATCATTCGCCGCTCCCTTGGCGGCGCGGACAAGATCGACTTCACGCACGCCCGGCGCCAAGCGGGCCAGCCAAGGCTCGGCTCAAGGCGCGCCATTTTGGGCGAGGATCATGCCCGGATCGCCGCGCCGATCCATTCCGGAGAAATCCAGGGGCGGGCGCCCGGCTACATCAGGCCCTCGCCCTTGAGGCTCAGGACCTTGTCGCGACCGACGATCATGTGATCCCAGACACTGATCCCGAGCGCGCCGGCCGCCTGGACGATCGACTTGGTCATGTCCAGGTCGGGCCGGGACGGGCTCGGGTCGCCCGAAGGATGATTGTGGGCGAGGATCATGGCGCTGGCCCCGATCTCCAAGGCCCTGCGCAGCACCTCCCGCGGATAGACCGGGGCATGGTCGACCGTGCCCTGGCCCATCCGCTCGCTCAGCAGAAGCTGGTTTGCGCGATCGAGAAACAGCACCCAGAACTCCTCGCGCGGCAGGCCCGCCATGCAACTGCGAAGATAGGCCTGAACCGCGCCTGAGGTCGTCAGCAGGCAGCGGCCGGGGAGCACGGCGGCCGCGACGCGGATCGCCGCCTCCCGCGCCAGCTTGAGGTCCAGGACGGCGTCCTCGTCGAGATGGCGAAGAAGCTCGGCGCGATCGGCGGCCAGCACCGCCGTCAGGCTTCCAAACCTTGCAAGGACGGCCTCCGCCACCGCGCCCGGATCTTCGACGCCGGCGCGCGACAGCCACAGGGTCAGGAGCTCGACGTCCTGGAGGATGTCCACGCCGTAGCGGCGGGCGATGGCCCGCGTCCTGCCAGCGCGGTCCTCATCAGTACGGTCAAACCGCATGACGCCGGCGGACTCGGCCAGGGCGGCGGGCGGCGAGGACACATCGATCGCGGTGGACAAAGAGGGAGGAAAGGCGGTCATGGCGCTCTCGGCGCTGTCGGCGCCGGACCAAGCTCCGGATCGCTCGACCCGGCCGCCCCCCCTCCGGCTTTCAGGCCGCCAGGACCGACTGCGGCGGCCACTTGTCCAGCACCGCGGCCAGGACGGCCGGTTTGTCGACCGGCACGAACACACGGGGCCGGTAATTAATGATTTCACGAGGACGCCGATCCGCGATCAGCCTACCGGGAACGGCGAGGCGCCGGGCCGCCAGCGGCGCACCAGGGCCGCCAGTTCGGCCGCGTCGATCAGGGTCTCCGGCTGGACGGGCGCGCTGGCGATGAACGTGAACACCCGCACGAGATCGCCGGCCGTGGCCGGATCAAGCAGCCAGGCTTGGGTCGGATCGAAGCCTCCGAACAGCCGGGCGTTAAGCCAGGCCAGGACAAGGTCGGCCGCGACGCGGCCGGCCGGATCATCCTCCATCGCCAGGGCCAGCAGCCGGCTGAGCGCGCCTTGCGTCTCCTCGTCCATCGCCATGTCGCCAGAGTCTCCGGGACCGGCCAGCGCCGGCGCGGCCATCTAAAAGCCGATGCGCGCGCCACGCCAAGAGCGGCATGAGGCGAGCCCCCGCCGAGCGACGAGGGCTCGCCAGGATCAGGCCGCGATCGGCGCCGGCATCGGCTCGGCCGCCTCGCCGGCGGCCGGCGCGTCAGCCGCCAGCTCATCGCCCTGCGGGGTGTCCGCGGCGGACGTTTCGGCCTCTTGCGGCGTCGCCGCGACCGTCCAGCTCAGCACCGAAGGCGTCCACCGCCGTTCGGCGGCGGCCTCGGCCACGAAGGCGACCAGCTCGTCCTTCTTCAGGCCGGCGACGCGCGCGTCTTCCACCTCCATCTCAGCCAACATGGTCAACAGCTGGGTCTTGGAGTGGACCGCCAGGAAGGCCGCGTCCGGCGTCCAGTGGACACTTAGGTTGGCCCCGCACAAGGCGGCGATCTCGGCGGCCTCGGCCCTGGCCCCGTGGCGCACGAGGCTGGTTCGCGCCTCGCGAAGGTCCAGGCCGACAGCGACGAGTTCGGCCAGCAGCGCCATCTTTTCCCCGTGCGCCAGGCTGTCGACGAAGGCGATCGGACGCAGACCGGACGCCAGATAGTCGGCGCGCCGGGCGTCCAACCGACCACGAACCTCCCCATCGAGGGCCGGATGGGGCGGCAAGGTCCCGCGGCAATACCCTGCGGCCTTCAGACTGAGCGCCGACTCGCCCTGGTAGACGTGGCTCTTGAGGGCCAGGAGCTTGAAGAGCTGCGCCACCAGGACGGTCAGGGCCGCGCCCGGATCGTCGGCCAGGTCGCGGATCAGGCCGCGGGTGGCCCAGTCGGTGCGCGCCTCGTGCAGTGCGTGGCTGACGCCCTCGACCGTGACGACGGCCCTGGGCGTGATCAGCTCGGCCGGTTCGGGGGGCTCGGGCGCTCGCTCGTCGTCATCGTTGAACGCGTCCTCGTCTTCGTCGCCGTCGTCCTCGTCCGCCTCCATCACGGGGGAGGCGTAGAAGGTGGCGTCGACACCGAGTGCCGGGGCCGGCGACAGCAGGACCGCGCCCAGCTCGCCGCGCGACAGGCCCGCCTGGGCCAGGTCCCCGAAGGCGGCCAGCACCTCTTGGATCAGCGGCAGGACCGCATCGTCTTCCAGCGCCTGGCCTCGGACGGCGTCCCGCCCAGCCTCGATCCGTTCACGGGCCAGGGCGCGGGCGGTCTTCTGGGCCGGGGAAAGATCGCCGTGATAGACGTAAGGCAGGGTCTCGAAGCCGTCGGGCGCTCGAAAACCGGCGTCCGCGCCGACATAGACGGCCAGGCCCTTGTCCTTGAAGGCGGCGACGAACGGCGCGATCCGCGCGCGCCACTGGGCCTCCAGGACGTCCGGGTCGAGCACGCTGTCGGGCATTTCCCCGAAGAGATCGGCGGTCAGGCGGCCGCCCGCCGCACCATAGCGTCCCGCGCCGACGAAGGCGAACCGGGGATCCTCGACCGTGACCTGTCCCGCGTCCACCAGGTTGCGCAGCTGGTAGTCGTGGAAATGGCCGTCGAGCGCGGTCTGGGCCAGTTCGGCCTGCTGGGCCTGGTCGGAAATCCGGGCGAACCCGCGCACCTGCTTGAGGGTCAGCCGGCCCTGGCGGAAGGCGTCGAGCACCTTGGGGTGGACGCCGGCCAGGGCTTCGAGCCGGCGGATGTCGAGCCGGTCGTAGCCCAGGGCCTTGGCGATGGCCTCGGTGTCCATCCTCGCCTTGCGGAACTTGCCGATCGCCAGGATCACCGCGGCGACATGGACCGGCGCGCGCTCGGTGTTGGGCAGGACGAGGGCGGCGGCCTGGGCGGCCTTGCTGACGGCCAGCTTGCAGGTGACGCGGTAGTCCTCGTCGATTTCACCGCGTTCCAGGCGCAGCAGCAGGGCCATCCGCCGACGGCGACCATCGAGCGCCATGAAGGGCTGCTCGGTCTTGCGGCCGGGCCGCACGATCGGCTCGATCAGTACGCCGGCCGCGGTCATGGTGTCGGCCATCTGCGCGACATCGTCGTCGACCGGCTCGTCGAAGCGCAGGTTTTCCGGCGCCAGACCAAGATCGCCGAGGCGAACCTGGATCTGCTGACCGTCGCGGAACGGACCGGTCGAGGAGGCCACGGCGGCCGCGGCGGTGGCCGAGGCGATACGGGACTTTGACATGGGGAAGCTCCAGCGCCGGACCTAGCCGATCCAGGCCCCTTGGCGCGCCCGCGCCGTCCCTGACTTTTTCCTTTGCGGCCGGGCCGCTCACGGGGTGCCGGCCGCCTCGTCCCAGTCGCCGAACGGCTCGGGCGGCAGCGCCACCCGGGTCACAAGGCCCGCGGCGTGCAGAAGCCGAGCCAGGCGCGCGGCCGAAGCCTCGCCGTCGACGCCGCGATCGGCGGCGATCAGGACCGACGTCGCGCCCGCGGGCGCGCGCCAGCGCCGCAGGTTCGAGGTCGACAACAGGGCCCAGGCCGGCAGACCAAACCGGTCCCTGGCCGCTAGGGCGGTAAAGACGCCCTCGGCCACCAGCATGTTCGGCGCGGCCGGGTCCAGGCGCACGGCGCTGCCCGGCGGCAGCATCCCCACGGTCTTGCGCGGCAGCGCCAGATCGAAGGCCCGTCGCCCGCCCCAGGTCAGGTAGGTGATCTCCACGGCGGTCAGGATGTCGTCGCGATCGCGCACGGCCGCCAGCAGGGCCGGACGGACGGCCCGGCCCGCCCGGTAGACCGACACCGGCGCCCGGTCGTGATGGCGCAGCGTTTGGGGGCCGGGAAGGGGGCCGGCGACGCCGCGACCCCGGCAGTACCGCGCCGACACCGTACCTTCGATCGGCCGACCCGCGTCCCACAGGGCCTTGGCGACCAGGACGCGCGCGTCGCCCCGCTCGCTTCGGGCCTGGCTTGGCGCCGCGCCGCCTGGATCGCGAGGCCGCGCGGCGGAGGGGGTCAGAAGACCCCGGGCCCGCAGGTCGTCACGGACGGCGCGCCAGTCGCCATCGCCGAACGTGTGGATGATCAACCGGCCGTCGCGCTCGACGAGCGACACCGAGCGGTCGGCCCGGCTATGGCCTGGCGCGGGGATATTGGCGCGGCGACCGCCGTCATAGAGGTCGCCGCCCAGCGCGCGAACGATGGTTCGAAGGGACATTGGGACAGGCTCCGCCGCCGTCTTACACGGCCGACGGCCCGGTCCCTGCCTTTGGTCCTCCGGCCAGCCCAGCCATCGGCGGTTCACGCGGG